>NZ_JBFRGR010000010.1:0-243310 GCF_052115445.1 Paenibacillus sp. 2RAB27 | reverse complement strand
GGGCACCGTCAGTCAAGGAGAGAGAACCGTTGCTATTGATTACTGTGTCGAACTCCAGCAAGTTCGGATCATAATTCAGAATGACATCGACCGTAGTGAAGCTGGAGACCAAGCTGCTCACGCCAACAGTCAAATCGAATTGCTGTTGCTGATAGACTGCATTCGGACCGATTAATGTAGCTGCAGTTACATTTTCAATTTGTCCGCTGATGGTGATATTCGCTTCTCCTTTAACACCTGAGCTGTCATGGGCTGTCGCGATGACTTTCACCACTCCCTCCTTAACAGCGGTTAACAAGCCTCCAGCACTGATGGTCGCTTTATCCGTTGCCGTTCCGTCCGCGTTGACGACGGACCAAGTGAAWGTTTTATCAACGGCATTYGCAGGCCATACATCTGCAGACATTTGCARTGTGCCGCYTTTCGTCGTWATCGMTGATGCTCCGCCCGCTCCGGATACGTTTATGTTGGCAACTAAATTCGGAGATGYAAATGGTATCGTGCTGCCGTTCAAAGTAAAATTCGTAAATTCCGCAGTTTTKACAGGAATAGCCRTATTAAATTTTCTTGTAAAAATGCCTACTTTGGGATTCGTTATCGCCATGTCGAACATATCGGCAACCTGAGTCCACTTTGTACCGTCGCTGCTATAATAGCCCTTGTAMATKGTTCCGGATTTTTCAATTTTCAAGWAGATATCCGCAGGAGCCACTRGGTCATCGTAGTTTTTATCTATTTGAGMGCCATTTTTTATTTGAGAAAATCTAAGCTGTTTGGAAGCACCAGGGTTAGCGCCATTAGCTTGACGCCCAAATGTAATCGCATTGCCATCATCCTGATAGACGATCAATCCGGCCCATTCATACCCATTTGATGCATCAAACTTTACCTTGGTGGAAATGGTGAAGTCGCTAGTACCGGGATTTCTCAGAAGAATATTACTCGGTTTAGATCCGCCCCAGCTTCCTTCGATTGTCGTTAATCTCATTGCGTCCGGACTGCTTTCTGCGTACCAATTGTTGCTGATTTCTCTTACCCATGACCAGCCGCCGCTCAAGTTTTTCCCCGGACGCGAAGCTGGTTTTGGGTATTGCCCGTTATAACTATAGACTCGAACATAATCGACTGCCATTTGTTTCGGAACCGACCAATCTGTAGTTGAATCTGGGTTCCCCGGCCAATTGCCGCCTACCGCCAAATTTAATTGCAGATAAAAGTCGCGGTCAAAAGGAGCCGGGTAGGGGTTATCATCTGTACTCGTGCTGCTTTTACTAAACCAATCGTTCTTAGTTGAGTAAAGAATTCCGTCGATAAACCATTTTATTTGGCCCGGAGCCCATTCAATACTGAAAGTATGGAAGTCATCCGAAAATTTCTGATTATTGGGAAGCGTATAGTTTTCTCCGGTATGTGCATAAGGGTTGCCATAATGTATGGTGCCGTATACTTTACCCGGTTCATGTCCAAGAGATTCCATAATGTCTATTTCACCGCTAGCAGGCCAACCTCCGAAATCCTTGTTGGTAGGCATCATCCAGATGGCAGGCCACATCCCCTTGCCTTCCGGTAATTTAGCACGGATTTCAAATCGACCATAAGTCCAATCGCCTTTATTCTTCGTCTCTAACTTTGCTGAAGTATAATCGCTTCCTTGATACTTCTCCTTGCGTGCTTCAATAATTAAATTCCCGTTCTCAACACGGACATTTTCCGGCCTTTTCGTATAATTCTGCAGTTCGTTGTTGCCATAGCCACCGCCACCTTGAACATAGTTCCATTTGGATTCATCTAGCGTAGAATTGCTAAATTCATCATTCCACACTAACGTCCATGGAGAATCATTTGTGGCGTCGAGAGTCGTTATCCCTTCTCCTACGCTGCCTTCAAGGGCATAAGTCGGTGATAACGACGCTACCGACGCAAACAGTACAATAACTAGAAAAGTAATGATTACTTTTTTGAATGTCAAGGTTTCACACTCCCAGACAAGTTCTTATCTAAAAATCTAAGAATTAAAACAACCGCTTCTGCTCGGGTAGCGTTGTCATTCGGAGCGAATAGATTATTTTCTTTCCCATAGATCAGTCCTGCTTTGGCTGCCGCCGCAACAGATTTCTGCGCATACGCGGGAATCATTCCGAGATCGGCAAAAGTCGGATTCAACTCGGATTCTGTTTCCAAACCAAAAGCACGAACCAGCATCGTCGCTGATTCTGATCGGGTAATCGGTTGATCTCCGCGGAATGTGTTGTCCTCAAACCCGTTGATGATTTTAGCTTTAACAGCCGCCGATACGGAAGGTCTCGCCCATGTCGGGATTTCGTCGAGATCGACAAACGATAGCTCACTTGCGTCTTCTGCCGGCAATTGCAGCGCGCGCATTAGTATACTAACAAACTCGTTACGAGTAACGTGACGTTGAGGACGGAACGAACTATCGCTGTAGCCTGACACAATTCCAAGTTCAACAGCTCGCTGAATCGATGCCTCAGCCCAGTGCCCGGCAATGTCATTCAGCAACGGCTTGCCAATCGTTATGGACACTCGCTCCCCTACGTTTTGCGATGCCTTGACTAATTTAGAATTCACAAGATCCACATCTTTGATCTCGATTTCTGCCTCCCCCTGGCCAATCGTTTGAAAACTCAACGTGAAGAAAGTTAAGTTTCCGTTATCTCCGAGTACTTGACCTATTTTCGAGTGAGCAAATGTAAGATTGTCTCCCTTTACGATCGGACTGACTGTAAATCCTGAACCAGAGCTTTTCGCCTCTTTAAACCTCAGTCGCTCGGAATCAAATACGATATTAAATTCATATGCAAACACATCGGTCAGGTTTGTCCCTCTGACAGTAACCTGAATCTCTTTATCAATGTCAGCTTTGCTGCTCGTAATCATGGCATACGAAGGAGCACCTGTGGCAAGTATCCTTTGCGGCTGCAACCAGGGAATGCATAATAATAATGCCAATCCAAGTGTAAACAATTTACTTCTCATTCTAATCATCCCCGTTTTCGCAGTTTCCATATGGATCAAGGAGGACGGCAAATGCGCCATCCTCCCCAATCTTGAAATTAATTATCTAAAAGCCAGTTGTCGAGAAGCATTCTTGCTACTGCCGCAAGGACTTGAATATCGATTTTGCCGTTATTAAAGATATCAGCAGCTTCAATTTCACTCCAGTTGGCATCTGTTGACTTCATGCCATAATACTTGGAGATGACGGATAGATCATTGATGGTGACACTCGTTTGACCCGGAACTAGCGTAACAATCTTCGTCAGGAATGTTTGCAGTGCCGTATTCACATCTGTTGTCGCCGTGTTTACTTGCGTCTGCGTTGCCGCCGAACTGCTTAATACTGCGTTAGCCCTCGATATAGCCGCCTGCAATTCCGCTCTCGCAGCCGCCGGATATTGACCGACTTTGGTGCCTTCGGTCACTGCATCATACTTGCTTTGCGYAGCTGTAATCGCTTTGCTCARTGCTGMTTTGTCTACAACAGTACCAGGATCGGTGTATACCGAATTAGTGAACGTTGTCAACGCAGCATTTAAAGCACTCAACGCATCTGCGACTTCCGATTGGGTTGATGTTGCGTTATCACGCACCGCTTTGGCGTTGTTAATAACTGATTGTAATATTGCTTTCGATCCGGTCGGATACTGGCCGATATTGTTTCCTTCCGTCGCTGCATCATGTTTGTTCTGAGCAACAATAATCGCAGCGTTCAAATCCACTTTATCCACATCTTTTATTTGAATGCTGAGAGATACGCCGGTTACTAGCGTGCCTGAACCCGCGAAGGAAACCATAAAGTCGGATAACGACACCGTTGTTTCCCCCGCTGCAACCCCCGCTTTGGTTTTGGCGTGTATGGTTAATAGATTTCCGATCGTACTAATCGCGGTGTCATTTCCCTCGCTGGCCATAATGATTCGAATCTGACCTTTATCGGCCTTGATCGCAGTCCCTAACACGTTGAAATGATTTCTTAGTGAGCTCAGGGCAACGTCAGTCAAGGAGAAAGTACCGTCACTATTGGTTATTGTGTCGAACTCCAGTAAGTTCGGATCATAATTCAGAATGACATCGAGCGTAGTGAAGCTGGAGTCCAAGCTGCTCACGCCAACAGTCAAATCGAATTGCTGTTGCTGAAAGACAGCCTCGGGACCGATTAATGTAGCTGCTGTTACTTGTGCAATTTGTCCACTGATGGTGATATTCGCCTCTCCTTTGACACCTGAGCTGTCATGGGCTGTCGCGATGACTTTCACCACGCCATCCTTAGCAGCAGTTAACAAACCTCCAGCACTGATCGTCGCTTTATCCGTTGCCGTTCCATCTGTGTTATAGACAGACCAGCTCACCGTTTTATTACTTGCATTCGCAGGCTGCACATCTGCAGACATTAGCAGTTTTCCACCCTTGTTAGTGATCGCGTTTGCTCCACCTGCTCCGGTTACAGTTATAGAGGCAACCGCTTCAGGTTGGCCACTGATATCGATTGTCGCACTTCCGGTTACACCAGAACCGTCAGTCGCAGTCGCTACCACTTTAAGCTTTCCATTTTTCACAGCGGTCAACAGTCCACCGACACTGATTGTTGCCTTATCTGTTGTGGATCCATCCGTGTTTACGACAGACCATAAAACCGCTTTGTTATCCGCTGTTCCAGGCATTACCCCTGCGGACATCTGAAGCGTACCCTTATCGGCTGTGATCACCGACGATCCTCCTGCTCCTGTGACGGAAATGGAAGTAACAGGGTTCCAGTACGGCACTATTATATCGGTCAAAGTGAAATTTGAAAATTCAGCCAGTTTGGCTGGAGGCGTACTATTAGTAGCTAATTTCCTTACAAATATCCCCACCTTAGGATTAGTTAAGGTGACACCTGTGAAAGTAACTACTTTATTTTGATTTGCCGCATCGGTCGCCTGAGTCCAATCGGTACCGTTACTGCTGTAATAACCATTATAAGTCGTGCCTATTTTTTCGATTTTCAAGTATATGTCCCCGGAAACGGGATCCGTGTCATTTTTATCAGATTGAGATCCGCCTTTTATTTGAGAGAACCTGATCTGTTTGGCAGCACCAGGGTTGTTGCCGTTTGCTTGTCGTCCCAAGGAAATTAAGTTACCATCATCCTGATAAACAATCAATCCTGCCCATTCAAAGCCCTGTGTCGCATCGAACTTCAGTTTTGTGGAGATGGTAAAATCGGTAGTGCCTGGATTTTTCAGAAGAATGTTATTTGGATAAGAACCCGACGCCCATCTTCCATCCATTGTCGTTAATTTCATCACATTGGCGTTCGTAGGTTCAATTGCCCAGTTCACTGGGCTCTCTCTCACCCATGACCATCCGTTGTTCAAAGTCAGCGCCTGCCCGATAATAGTAATCGTCTGCTTTCCAACGACACCAGACCCGTCCTTGGATGTAGCGATAACGTTCACGGTTCCGTCGCTCTGCGGTTTTAACAAACCTGCAACATCAATCGTCGCCTTGCCTGTTCCGTTCTCCACCGACCAGGTGATCGTTGGTTCGTCAGCATTAGCAGGCGCAACCGCAGCAGTCATTTGCAGTGTGCCGCCTTTGGTTGTGATGGAATTCGCACCACCTGCTCCTGTCACCGTAATCGTACTCACTTTTACGATCTGACCGCTGATGGTGATAAGGGCTTCGCCTTTCACGTCAGTACCGTCTTTTGCTGTCGCAATGACTTTTACGATACCGTCATTCGCTGCCTTTAACAATCCCGTGGCATCGATGGTCGCTTTATCCGTGTCCTTTCCGTTCGTGTTCACGACGGACCAAGTGACGGTCGTTTGATCTGCATTTGAAGGCATAACACCAGCTGACATTTGCAGCGTGCCGCGTTTTTCCTTTATTGATGATGCATTTCCGGCTCCAGTAACTTTAATGCTCGTTACGGCTACATTTGGCGCCTGAGCCACTGTAACTTGCGCCAATGCTTCATTAGTGCTTGCGCCTACTGTTCCTTTTACAGGAAAGCTGCCTACCGATGTATATTTAGAAGGGTCGATGGTTTCCCATGTTACAGGTACATTCTTGGTAGTTCCATCACCGAAAACCTGAGTTACGCCTGCTGGCAGTACAGGAGCTTTTCCTGTAATTGTCGCCTTCGTGAGTGGTGTTATGCTTACAGGTGTTCTTGGCGTATATTCTGTAAATGTCGCTCTCATGCTGCCTTTTTTCACAGCGTTGCCTATATTATTCACTATATGCGTAATCTCACCGAAGCCGCTTAAGAAAACACTTGTCGCATTGTGAATTTTGACGTTTGGCGTATCTGGAATTTCGATAGCGCTTTCAAGATTTACATTATCCGCATCCCTGAAGAAGGAGTAGATGCCAACTCCCCAAGCATCGTGTGATTTCACCGATTCCGCTA
Organism: Paenibacillus sp. 2RAB27; assembly: GCF_052115445.1. Lineage (NCBI taxonomy): Bacteria > Bacillati > Bacillota > Bacilli > Caryophanales > Paenibacillaceae > Paenibacillus > Paenibacillus sp. 2RAB27. Next base: position 236,892 of record NZ_JBFRGR010000010.1, on the reverse strand, counting down.
CTTTATAGGAAGCAAAACCCTTAACAGTACCATTGCTGCTCATCCAGCTATCTTGATCCGGTACATCGTACGGAATTTCAGATTGATAGAAGTACATCCGACCTCTATCGCCATTCCATAAAGTCTGATATTCATGAAAATGTTCAACGAACAAACCATAGATGGTTACATCGTTTCCGTTCACGACCAAACCGTTCGTTGTTGTGTTTAAGTTCCATTTCACATCAGTACCGTGATCAGCGCGCCATACCCAGAAGTGATCACCAATCACATTGTTGCTGTTGATTTTGATACTGGTATCTGCTCTTCCAACTACAGGTCCTCCGCCAACTCTAAAGAAAAGATCTTGAAGCAAGGTCGGATTTGCCGAGTGATCCTTTGAGCTTCCCGATGGCCCTACTTGCATTAATGCGGGTGAACTCTCTGATCCAGCATCGAAAAGAAGTCCTGCAATCGTAACGCCATCAACATCATCTACCGACAAAGCAACAACGCCATTGTGCGGCATGAGCGTAGCAAATCCAATACCAAGGACTACGGTATCTGGGCTTGTTACCCGAATGGTATCGTTAAGATGATAAATACCTGGAGTTAATAAGAGATTTTTCCCCGCTGCAAGCGCAGCATTGATGGTTGCAGCATCCGATTTATCCGGAGATGCTACATAGAATTGGTCAAGTGGTATCGATTTACCTTGGCTTGCTCCTCCTGACCATGACGTTCCTTTCGTATTTGATTGAAGACCAGGAACAAAAACTTGAAACGCCCCACTGCCATCTACGGTAAGGAATGGCTTCTCCCGATTGATAGGCGTTTGATTGACAATTGTGTTCGGTGTTGCAGGCCAAGTGTTAGCAGGTGCAGTACCGAAATTGTCCCCAAGAAAAACGTTGTTCCACTGTCCGCCTGACCAATCATTCATTACGCTATTTCTGGAGAACCATTGCTGTTGTCCTCCTGCTTCAACTCTGCCATCGACTTTGGAATCGGCCATGTAGCCACCGCTCGCCCATCCGCCATCATGCAGCTTGAGATCGCCTTTCACGTGCATACGTCTAAATGGAACTGCTTGTGCTACCGCCCATTTATTACTGGCTGACGTGGGTTCTATTGTGAAATTTTCAGCAGACCGCCAAAAGTTTTTAGTTGCGTTCCCAACTGGCTGATTCCACCATAAAGCATCAACCGTTACATCGCCCTTAATCGTGACGTCGTCAGGACTTTGGCCCAAACCCGCTACATGCGTATAGAAGCCCACTCTAATGTCAGTTTGGTATGTACCCGGTTTAAAAAACAAGGCATAGCGATCATTGCCGAATTCACTTGCTTCTTGTCGTTTGAATACTTCGGCCGTAATTCTTTGAACTTCTGATGCCGGCGTATTTTGGTCAAACACATATACATTGGGACCCAATGGACCCGTGGAAGGTTCCAGCCCATCTGCCGCGTTAGATACCGCTGGTGCCACTACGAATAAACTCATCAAAATTGAAAATGTGAGCATAATGGACAAACTTCTTTTCAACATGTTTTCAGCCCTCCGGTAACTTTAATGTGTAAACAAAACCCTACAGTGCTGTAGAACTTCTCCTTGTACCACCTCTTCAGTCGTTTATCGCTTTCCCCGGTAAGCGTTTTCTATATTAATCTTCTTCTCCCGGCGCTTTTGGCCTCCTTAAACTTCAGTCGCTCGAAATCGAATACGATATTAAATTCATATGCAAACACATCGGTGAGGTTTATCCCCTTGACAGTAACCTCAATCTCTTTACCAAATTCAGCTTTGCTGCTCGTAATCAGGTCATACGAAGGAGCACCTGCGGCAAGCATCCTTTGCGGCTGCAACCAGGGAATGCATCAGATCCGTCATTGGCTGTCGCAATGACTTTTACTTGTCCATTCTTAACAGCGGTTATCATTCCTGCAGTTCTGATGGTCGCCTTATCGGTGGCAGTTCCATCCTCAACTTTTTATCAAGTACGTCGCCTCCATTTAAACGAAATATGACCTGCCTCGAAGTGAAGCGCATTCATTAAGTTCACGTTTAACTCCTTCCTTCAGTTCCGCCTAACGGCAACCTGTCCATTAAGGCTTTCTTTCCTCATCATAGATACAAAAAGAAGGTCTGAAAAGAAAACAAATTGACCAATATGGATGTTTTTTTAACTTTCGCGGAAGAAATTGCGGAATTATTTGGAGAAATGAGAAAAACCTTCAAGTCCACTGCGAAGTGGCTTTGAAGGTTCTCTCAAGGATCTAGTTATGAACAACGAGTTGTTTACACACGCATGGCCCCAAATCTTTTTAATACGCTGATCGAATGAAAGTGCATGCCCTCGTGATACAGTGTAAACGTCAGGAATTCCCCGATTTTGTTTAGCAATATGCCTCTGCCTGTCGTAAATGGGGTTTTCACCTGCTCGTGGAAGCGACAACGCATTTCAGTCTATACGCTGTAGTTAATGTCATCAAAAACTTTGTTGACCTAGCTCCCTACGGTTGGGCCCAAGAGGCTATTGAAGTATTGGCAGCCAAAGGAATCATCAGCGGAACAAGTGAGAAAACATTTACACCTGCTGCAAACATATCTCGGGCAGACTTCCTGTTACTCTTGGTAAAATCGTTAGGTTTATCGGTGCATAGCGATGCTAATTTTAATGGATGTCAGAAGGATTCTTACTATTACGATGCTGTGGCAATTGCGAAAGAACTCGGTATCGCACAAGGGAGCGGAGACCATACATGTAGTCCGAATGCATCCATCACCAGACAGGATATGATGGTTATCGTGCCCCCATCCTAATCAGCAATAGCCGCCGTTCGCGCTACCTTAATCGATGCAAAGGCATAAACGATAAGTGCGCTCCAGATAAAAGCAAAGCTAATCAATAGCATAGGTGAAAATTTCTCTTTGAACACGAATATGCTAAGCAGAAGCGTAATCGACGGGCCGATATACTGAATGAAGCCCAGCATAGATAGCGGCAGTTGTGACGCAGCTTTGGCAAACCATAGCAAGGGCAGCGCGGTAGCACCGCCTGCTAGGAAAAGCATGATCAACGTTAGCGGCGGCAGTGTCCACGCAGCATCTTGATGCGTAGCAAATAGGTAGATGATGTAGGCAAGGGCGATCGGGAAAACGAACGCCGTCTCCCCAGCGAGGCCGGTTGCGGCATCGTAGGTGACTCTTTTTTTCACGAGGCTATATAAGCCAAAGGTACCTGCTAAGGTAAGGGATACCCAGGGAAATCTGCCGTAATCCACGGTGGCGATCAAGACACCGATTCCGGCCAAAGCCACAGCCAGCCATTGTCTGCCCGTCGGCTTCTCACGAAGGAACAGCACCGCGAGCATAATGTTGAAAAGCGGTGTGATGTAATATCCGAGACTCGTCTCGATCACATGCCCATTATTAACGGCCCAAATATAGATCAGCCAATTGGTGCTAATCAACAAACTACTCGCTCCCACAAGTAATAAGGTGGTGCGATTCGTAATCAGGCTACGAAACTGCTGCCATTTACCTTTTCCAACGACAATCAGAATCGCCATAAACACGAATGACCAAATCACGCGATGCGATAATATTTCTCCCGCCATCAATGACCCGAAAAGCTTCCAATACACAGGCAGCAAGCCCCAAGCAATGTAAGCAATAATGGCATAGCCAAGACCTTTTTTCATTATAAAAACCCCACTTCATGTACAAGTAACACAATTCTATGCACCATAAAATCTGTCCATTGGTTAATAACATTGCTTCATTGTACTGGAAAGTGGGGTTTTTGTACAAATATAATTGTCTGCTTGTTCGTTAAAATCCCGATTCTAAATAATTATCCTGGTTGTCAAAGTAAGGAATTTCCTTTTCAATCATCGGATCAATAACGGATATACCCTCCTTCGTTGTCACATGCCAATCCTCATTCGAGCTGATCACTTCGGCCAAAAAAGCATCAAGATCCATGGCGTATATCTCCTTCCTCTATGCATGTAGGGAATATCCTTATTATGGTGTCTATATGACAAAAAAATCCCCGATACACGGGGATTCTCCGAACGATCATCCTTTTACCGAACCTGCAGCTATTCCTTCTACGATGCGATTACTCAATAAGATGAACGCAATCATGATTGGCAAAATACTGATCATCAGCGTCGCGCCAATCGCGCCCCAATCGGTCGTATATTGGCCGACGAAATTCTGAACGCCTACAGTTAAAGTCTTATACTTTTCCGAGGAGATGAATGTATTCACGAAAATAAACTCATTCCAATTATAGATCATGTTAATGATCACAGCTGTAGATAGCACAGATGCCGTCATCGGCAGCGTAATGCTGAAGAAGATGCGATTCACGGAGCACCCGTCCATCACGGCAGCTTCTTCTACTTCACGCGGCAGCGTGTAATAAAAGCCGAGCATAATCATGATCGTAATCGGCAAGTTAAAAGCAATGTAGGACAGGATGATCGACAATGGATGGTTGGTTAGGTTCATTTTCATAAACATACTGAATAAGGGAATGAGCGTCGAGTGCACGGGAATCATCATTCCTACCATAAACAATCCAAGCACAAAGGACTGCAGCTTCCATTTCATCCGGGTCAACGCAAATGTCACTAAGCTAGCTAATAAAACCGTGACCCCAACCGACACTAACGTCATCCAGACGCTGTTAAAAAAGTAACTATTGATATGGCCTTGCGTCCAAACCTTCTCGTAATTCTCCCAACGCAGTCTCTCTGGGAATGCCATCGGGGCGAGATTGAAGATTTCCTCATTATTTTTCAAGGAGAATAGCATGAGCCACAAGAGCGGAAAAATCTGAATCACAGCGACAATCGCTAACACGATATACAATACGCCATAGCCGATTTGTCCAGGTAGCTTGCTTCGTAGTGTTAGCGCCTGTGCCTGACGACGAGTGGTTTCGAGTTGCATCGGAATCGGAATCTCCTTTCGTTACGAGTATTGGATCTCATCTTTGGAAGCTGTCGCTTTACGGATTAACCAAGTAGCCACGAGGCATATCAAGAGCAAGAAGAAGCCAATGGCGCTGGCATAACCGAAATCATAGCCTTTGAACGCTTTGCGGTACATGTAGGAGGCCATTACTTCGCTGGATCCGTTAGGCCCGCCCCCTGTCATCACGTAGATCAGGTCAAAGTATTTCAGTGATCCGACGACGGCCAGAACGACCGTTACTTTCATCACTTCCGCGATTAACGGAACACGAATGGATAAGGCGATGCGCCATGGACTAGCGCCATCAATGCGTGCGGCTTCGATCAGCGAGGCCGGTACATTTTTCAATGCAGCGTAATAGATCAAGATATAAAATCCAGCGTACTGCCATAAGATCGGCATGAAAATCGCGTATAAAACAATGGATGGATTGGACAGCCATTCCGGTGTATGCGTGACCCCCAGCGATGTTAGGATAGCATTCAATACCCCGTTCGTTGGGTGGAATATTTTCAACCATAGTTGAGCGATGGCTACTGATGATAGCAGCATAGGAATTAAATAGATTTTGCGAAAAAAGTTAGCCCCTCGAATGTTTGCGGAGAGTACTAATGCGACTAACAAATATCCAAGCAGGGAGACGCTTGAGAAAATCGCCAGCAAAAACGAGTGCTTCGCGCTTCCCCAAAATAATTTATCCTTAAGCAGTTCGGTATAATTATGCAAACCGATGAAACTCATTTTGCCTACGCCATCCCATTTCATAAGTCCGTAGTAGCCCGTCATCATGATCGGCATATAGATCAAGGCTAGCAGCAGAAATAACGAGGGAATCACGTAGACCGCAATCATGGATTTGTTAGACATGACTTTATCCATAGCAGGCACTTTCCTTTCACCGATAATGACAAAGGACATACCACTTGGAGGGATATGTCCTTTCCCAAATCGTTCGTATTCGTTAGGCTACTTCGCTTCCTTCGCCAAGGCATCCTCATGATTCTTCGCAAAAGCTTCCGGTGTCACCGCTTTACCAAACAAAGCTTGAATCATATTCAAGTGAACTTCTGCGGAAGCAGGCTTCATTTGAACATCTGCGAAAAGGGTAATATTGCTCGCTTTATTCAATTCGTTCAATAGGTCGATGTACATTTGCGGCAGCTTCACTTTGGATGTGTCTACTTTCGTTGCTGGAATTACGCCTGCTTCAGAAATCGCGTGCTCGCCCCACTTCGATACGAAGAAGCTGACGAATTTCTTGGACTCTTCTTTCACTTTGGAGTTGTTCGCTACGAACAAGCCCACGCCTGGTCCGCCAACCCAGCTATCCATGTTGCCTTTACCGCCATCGACCGTCGGGAATTTAAAGAATCCGATTTGATCCTTGAACGCTTGTGGCACATCTTTGTTCGTTGTGTAGTTCGGTAATTCCCAAGTTCCCATCATATACATCGCAGCTTTGCTGTTCATGAACTCTGCTTTACCTTCGTCATTGCCAAGCCCATTGAAGCCTTTGTTGAAGGCATTCATGTCAACAAGCTGGGAAACTTCTGTTGCTGCGCGAACTAAACCTGGATCATTGAATGAGCCTGTGCGGTCAATCGCTTTTTTCAACGTTTCGGGTCCGCCGATCCGATCAGCAAGGTACATGTACCAGAGTGAACCTGTCCAACGGTCTTTGTTGCCAAGTGCAATTGGAGCTACACCGTTCGAACTCAGCGTTTTGACAATGTTTTTGAACTCGTCATACGTCTTAGGTGGTGCAAGGTTATACTTGGCAAAAAGCGCTTTATTGTAATACACCGGCACGATGTTCAATTCAACCGGAAGACCGTAGGTTTTACCGCCGAATGCATAAGCATCTGTTGTGCCTTTCACGAATTTATCTTTCAAATCCCCTTGCAGCAAGTCATCCAGCGGAGCGAACATGTCGCCTTTGACATAAGGATCCATGTAGCCTGCTGCCCATGTGAAGCCCACATCAGGAAGGGCATTTGAGGTCGAAAGGACTTTCATTTTATTCTTGTATTGTTCATTCTCGAGCACTTCCTGCTCAATCGTCACATTCGGATTCGCTGCTTGATACTCTTTGATGATATCGTTTACAATTTTGTTTTGCGTAGCGGAGTTTCCTGTCGGCCACAGGTGCATCATTTTAATCGTTACTTTTTTCGCGGGTTGCGCAGTTGCTGCTTCGGTTGCTTTCGCTGATTCTTTAGGAGCTGTCGTTGGACTCGCATTATCTGTGGAACTAGAGCAGCCCGTCAATGCCATGGATAGGCCGAGCATCGTAGTTAGCGACCATGTAAGCGTTTTTCTTACCATGTTTGTTTCCCCCTAATCTTTTGTGTGCTACGTGTTTTATTGTAGCGCTTTCATTGTGGCTGCAGGGAGTAACAGCTATCGGGTAATATTCCACTATTTCGAGGTATTCATCCGATCATCGGCATCCATTATCTGTTTCCGATACTGATTCGGGCTCGTCCCTTCATACTCTTTGAACAGCTTAATGAAATATTTCGACGTCTGGTAGCCTACTTGCTCCGAGATATCCGCAATCGTTAATCTTGTTTGCAGGAGCAGCTCCTTCGCCTTCTGGATCCGGTTTCTCGCAACATATTCACTGAAGGTGAACCCCGTTTGCTCTTTGAAAAGAGCGCTGAAATAGCTCGGATTCAGATGGATTTGGCTTGCTACCTCGCTCATGCCGAGCGGATCTTGAAGATGTGCCTCCACATACTGGATGGCCTGCTGCACAGGAGCACTGTAATTTTTGTCGGCAGTCTTCGCCTGCATCAAGCGCGTGTCCACCATTTTCTCCATCGTTTCAACGCGCCCGCGTTCTTCTTCCATGCGCAGCGCCTGCTGGACGGCCTCGATCAGCTTGCTTTTCTGAATCGGCTTGAGCAAATAGTTAACAACGCCTAATTCGATCGCTGTTTGTGCATATTGAAAATCCGGATGTCCCGAAATAATGATGACTACTGGCTTGTGAGCGAAACCACGTGTACCTTCCACGACTTGCAAACCGTTCATTTCAGGCATACGGATGTCTGTAATCAAGAGATGTACGGGTCGCGATCGTAAAAGTTCGAGCGCTTCCGTCCCATTGCTGCAGCTAAGTATCGCATACCGCCCGATGGACCAGGCTTCTAATGTTTTGCGTATGCCTTCTCTCGTTAATGGCTCATCGTCAACGATAAGAATGGTTTTCCCCGATTGATTCATCGTGTTCCTCCTAAAAGTTTTTCGCCAGAAAAACGAGCTTCGAAAGCATATGCTTAGATCGGAATATCGAAGCTCACACTCGTACCCTGCCCAGGACAACTCGTGATCGTTAAGCCACGATATGTTTCTGGAAGTGACGGGTAGTAGAGCTGAAGACGCCGCTGCACGTTGGAGATGGCCATGCCTTTTCCTTTGGCGGATGGGGCACTTCCGCGTTCCATCGACTCCTGCACAGCCAGCAGTGTCTGTTCATTCATCCCTGGACCGTCATCACGTACAGTAATGCGCAGCTCAGACGACGGCTCAAGCGGCGACGGTTCCACGCGAATCGTGATCAGTCCCACTCCGATTTTGCCTTCCAAACCATGCAAGATGGCGTTCTCCACCAGGGGCTGAATCAGCAGCTTCGGAATATTCACGTAACTGTACATGTCTTCGCTGTCTATTTCCCAAACGAGCCGCGAACCGAACCTCACACTCATAATGCTTAAATAACGCTTGATGTGCTCCAGTTCCTCCGATAGATTGACCCACACATCCTTATTCGGATTGCCGATGACATAGCGAAATAAATCAGACATAGCGACAACAAGATCAGCTAGCTCTTCTTCCTCTTTTTCCTGCAGGGACCAGTACAGTGCTTCTAATGTATTATATAAAAAATGCGGATCAATCTGCGCTTGAAGAGCTTGCAGCTCTGTTCGGCTTTGGATCATTTCTTTCTCGTACACGAGTTTAATGAGTCGATTCATGTTATCTACCATCTGATTGTAGGTCATGTTCAAGTCATTCAGCTCCGTGGTGTAAGACTGTGTCAAATTGGGGGTTAGCACCCCTTGCCTTGTATTTCTCATAGCCCGCATCAACCTAAGAATCGGTCTTGTAATCATCGAAGATAGAAGAAACGACAGGATAATAAATAGCACCAACCCGATGGCTCCAGATACGATAATCGCCCAACGCAGCACGGAAATCCCATCCGTCACATCACTCACCGGGTACAAAATCATCAACGTCCAGCCCGTCTGTTCGGAGAGCTGTTTCACCAAAATATATCGCTTCTGCTCTAAAGTAACTTGCTGCGAATCGGTATGCATGAGCCCGCTGATGTCAGCAAGTGCTCCGCCTTCAGAGACAATGGGCCTTGCCGAGCTATCGGCTAACAGCATTAATTCGCGCTGCCCTGTATCGGGGAGCTTGCTTTGGAAATCGAAATAGCTGCGATTAATCCGCACCATCAAATACCCGCCATTTGAGAACCATCGGTCAATTAAATTGATCCGACGAATGGCTAGAACCGTGTCCGGATTCTTCGGATCGTTCCCGATCCACACCAGCCTGCCCTTCTCTTTATCCGCCTGTTCAATCCAGTTCGGTTCGATTAGATCCGTTAACTTCTGTTCATCCAGCGGAAACATACGCGCAAAATCCGTCGTATACAACTCCACATTGCTCACACCACTGTAAGCTTGGATGTGATTGGCGATTTTCAGAAGCGACTGACGCTCGCTGAAGTTTAGCGTCTTCCCTTGAACGGATGATAAAAACAATTGCTGCAAATACACATCATTTACAGCTTGTAACGTCAACGTATCGATTTGTGTAATGATCGCTTCCAGTCTGCCGTTCGCTTGACTGGCGATTTGCTTCATCTGTGTCTCCGCCTTCGTGTTGAGGAGGGTGGATACCGAATTGTACGTAATCGCGCCTGCACAGACCAGAACGATGATCATCACGGCAATAAATCCCGCTAACATCTGATTGCGCAATGTATTCCAGTTAGCCAGCTTCTGCCACAAGCGGAGTTCCCCTTTTCGCATATAAGTAAGTGCTTTCAATATGCCAAATCATACTACATCCTAGAAAGTTTGGCTATTAAACTATGTCCATTTTCGCTTCAATACGCGTTCATTTCCTGTTCATGAATTGTCCTAGCATCACATATTGCAAAAATAAGGCTAATCGCGTCAAATCTATCCGATTCAAAAACAGGGGATTCCTTTATAATCAAGTTATTGAAAGCGATTACAATACAATTCATACAACATGCAAACCATTCCAAAGGAGATGTTTCATTATGAATAAAGTACGTATGGGTATTATCGGACTAGGAGCAGAAGGAGGCATGTACGCAGGCTTTCTAGCAGATGGCAAGGTAAGCAACATGATCATCGGCGCTTTATGCGATACGGATCCTGCCAAGAAGCAAATGGCCGCTGAGAAGTATCCGGACATCCCTTTCTATGACAATTATATCGAAATGATGGAAAGCGGACATGTGGATGCCATCGTCACCTGTGTGCCGCACTACTTGCACCCACAGATGGGTATCGAAGCGCTGAAACGAGGGATTCACGCCTTGGTCGAGAAACCCGCAGGCGTGTACACGAAACAAGTTCGTGAGTTGAACGAGTTCGCAGCTGCGAAGCCTGAACTGACTTTTGGCATCTTCTTCAACCAACGCACCAACTCCCTTTACCAGAAGTTGAAGCAATTAATTGAAGATGGCGAGATCGGCGAAATTCGCAGAACGAATTGGATCATTACTACTTGGTGGAGACCACAAGGTTATTATGATCAAAGTGAGTGGAGAGCGACCTGGGGCGGCGAAGGCGGCGGCGTTCTTGTGAATCAGGCGCCTCACCAGCTGGATTTAATGCAATGGATTTGCGGGATGCCGAAGAAAGTATACTCGATCGTGAAATATGGTTTTCAACGAAACATTGCTGTTGAGGATGAAGTCACAGCCATGTTTGAATACGAGAACGGTGCGACTGGCGTATTTGTTACTTGCACACACGACGTATTAGGCACAGATCGCTTCGAAATCCTTGGCGACAAAGGGAAGATAGTTGTAGACGGCAGTAAGAAAATTACAATCAAACGTCTTACTACCCCAGAGTCCGAGATGAGCAACTCGATGAACATGCAGGACGTGATGAAAATTTTCATGGGTCAAAACACAGGGGATATTTTCACAGAGGAAGTGCTCGAATTCGGGGAATCCTTCGGTGTTCAGCATATCGCTGTGCTCGAAAACTTTGTAGCCAACGTGCTGGACGGCACTCCGCTAATCGCACCTGGCAGCGATGGCATTTATGGCGTGCGACTTGCCAATGCCATTCATCTATCCAGCTGGCTTGGCAAAGAAATCGAACTTCCTTTCGATGAGGATCTGTTCTTACAAGAACTGAACAAAAGGGTCGAAACAGAAAACAAATATCCAGTCAACGTATAAGGAGGCAAGCGTCATGGCAAAGGGAAAAATCGGCGTTCAAATGATGATGTTGAAGGGTAAGGTTGAGGAGCTTGGTATCTTCGAAACATTGAAGAGAGTGAAAAAACTCGGCTATAGCTGTGTTGAAGTATCACAAATTCCGATGTCACCAGATAATGTGGCTGAACTGCGCAGAGCAAGCGTCTATTTCGATATTGAAATCGCCTCCTTAAGTGCCTCCATCGAACCGATGGTTCCAGGCATGCCAGGAGAATTTCTTTCAACGGACTTCGATAAGATCGTCGCAGATTGCCACACGCTGAATTGTAAATTCCTGCGCATTCCGATGCTTCCCTTCACAGCGATGGGGAACAAGGAGGCTGTACTAGCCTTCGTTCAGAACGCAGACGACTATGCAGAAAAGTTAGCACTGCACGGTATCTCTTTGTACTATCACAACCATCATGCTGAGTTCCAGAAGTTTGATGGCGAATACTTGCTGGATATTATCAAAAACAATACGAAGCATCTCGGTTTCGAGATGGACGTCCACTGGATCCAACGCGGCGGGGAAAATCCCGTAACCTTCATTCAGCAATACGAGGGTCGTGTTGCACTGATTCACTTGAAAGACTACCGCATCGGAGCGCTTAACTACGATTTCTCCAAAGGCATGGATATGCAAGCGTTTATGACCGCATTTAACAATATCATCCAATTCGCTGAGGTTGGCGAAGGCAGTCTCGATATTAAAGGCATCATGGAAGCTGGCGCGGCCAGCGGCTCGAAATATTTCCTCGTTGAACAAGACGATGTGTATGGGAAGGATCCGTTCGATTGCCTCGCCCTCTCGGCGACTAATTTGCGCAAGCTAGGCTTTACCGACTGGTTCTAACATATAGGTTTATCCAAAATCACCCACTTCCGCCTTCAGATGGCGGTCATAGCTGGGTGATTTTTACATACAACAAAAAGCCTACCCGCTTTCACCATAGGTGAAGATTCGAGTAGACTAGGGAGAGTACAAGGAAGCTCCACGAGAGCTATAACTTCTTTTTGTGGTAGAAAAAATTTGGCAACTTGATCTCATTCGAGTAATGCTGATGGAAAATATGCGTCGTAGCCGGGGACATCGGCGGAATCAGCCACGTCCAGTCACCCGTGACGTCGCGCCCGCTCTTCTCTTCGTTGTCTTCGAAGCGCTTGAACTGCTTCGCTGCCGTGTGGTGATCGACGATGGCAACACCCTGCTGGGCGAACGAATGCAGCACCGCTACGTTTAGCTCGACCAGCGCTTTGTCCTTCCAAAGTGAGGACTCACGCCGCGTATCGAGTCCCATGATCGACGCTACCCGCGGCAGCATGTTGTACCTGGCCTCATCGGCAAAGTTCCGCGCGCCGATTTCCGTTCCCATGTACCACCCGTTAAACGGAGCCGCGGGATAGATCACGCCGCCCATTTCGAGGTACATGTTAGAAACCATCGGCACCGCATACCATTGCAGGTTCAGCTCCGCGAAGGTTGGCAGCTCTGGATGGCTAATCGCCACCTCCAGAATCAACGCTTTCGGGATCTCGAACAGCCGCGGCTCCCGCTCTCCTACCTGTAGCATGAGGGGCAGCACATCAAAATGCGTCCCCTCACTCTGCCAGCCAAGTGCCTGGCATGCCTTCGTGAAGGTCACTGAAACAGGGTCGCCCAAGATGCCATGTTCGGTTTCATACCCCGCATAGCGAATCAGCTGCTCATTCTTAATCTGAACAACTGGCTTCCCTTCACGTGATTGGGGAAATATCGTGATGACGGGGCGGATTTTGCCGCCATTCGTCGCTTCCTCGATATGCCTGAACAGCGCCTCGGCCGCAGCTTCTACCGTCTCTATATGACGAGCGTCGTGTACACGAAGCGACTCCCAGAACAAACGCCCAATGCAGCGGTTGCTGTTGCGCCAAGCCATTTTCGCGCCATGCGTCAGCTCTTCCATCGTATGCTCATACGTCCCAGTATACTGAATCGCTTGCGTAATCTCGGCAATACGGGCGTTAATTTGTGCCTCACTTTTGCCCAATTCGGTATAGCATTCTTGTATAAAAGGGATCGCTTTCTCTAGCTGCTGGTCCTGAACTTTCATCGGTATAGCTCCAATCATTTCACACTAAATTGGTCGGGAATATAGCTGATGTGGGAGGTTGCGACGATCGTGAGCTCGCCTTTGTCCTCCGCAAACTGAACCGCATCATCACCGACATAGAACCATAATTTCCGTGTAGGCTCATTCTCAAACTCTTGGAAAACAAATACGTTGAGCTCCTCTTTCCATTTCAAAAGCTCCGCAATCCGCTCCGGCTGATCAATCTGAACACGGAACAACCACTGTTCGCCTTGCTGCTCCCACGTGTAGGGCACAGACTGCTTGCTTGTATCGATAAAAGCGCGACCGCCAACCGCATGCTTCACTAGAAACGTTTCCTTCATCGCTGCAACCTCCTCTATCTCTCCATTATCGCCTTATGGCAGGTCAATAAGCATGAAATGTGTATCTTCGAGCGCACGAATCGTCAGGGAAGACTCCGCTTGGATACGCGCGCTGTCCTTTGTTTCGAGTACCGCATCGTTGACCGAGCATTTCCCGCTCACGAGCATGAGATAAATACGGCGATTCTCGCCTTGCTCGAACTGAAGTTCTTTACCCGCATCCAGCTTGCTCAGGTAGATGCTCATGTCTTGATGGATTTTCGCGATATGAGGGCCTCCCTCAGGTGTCACAACCGGCAACAGATGATTAATCATCGCCTCCGGCTCATACGTCACATTTTCAAAAGAAGGCTCTATTCCTCGCTTCGCTGGCATAAACCATAGTTGAAATAAACTCATCGGTTCCGTTTCCGATGCATTATACTCGGCATGAATCACGCCGCTGCCTGCGGACATCCGCTGTACACCATTGGAAGCCGTAATGGCTACGTGGCCGAGGCTGTCTTCATGCTTAATCGCTCCGCTGAGCACGATACTGACGATCTCCATGTCACTATGGGGATGTGGGCCAAAGCCCCGTCCTGCTGCGATATCATCGTCATTACACACACGCATGACACCAAAGCTGACATTTTCTTCATCAAAATAGTCGCCAAAAGAGAAGCTTTTGTGGCTCTTGAGCCACCCMAAATCAGTTGAATTACGCGTGTCGGCCGGGAAAACTTGGATCACAGCAATCGCCTCCTTCTATTAGTACCTCTAGCTTATCATACTCAGGGTACGGACTCCATGTCGGAACAATGGCGGAACTAAGCCAGTTTTGTGACGATGGCAAATTACTTGCGTTCAAGGAATTGCATGTGAGGTTGATTAGGTTCATTGCTATCGGTACCTGAGCTAGAAAATTGCACTACGCCTCGTTCTGGCGTATAAATCGTGTTAAAATCACCGAGAATCGGAGTTGTTTGATCCAGATATTGCACAACTTTTCCATCTAAACTAAAAACAATAAGATACAAATTATCGTCTGATAATCGTAACGAATTGCGGGTCCATGTGTAACCTAAACGCTCATTGATCTGAGTGTGTGTTGTATATGGACCGAACAAATAAAGCTTATCCCAAGCAAAATTGGTTAATTCTTTTACATTCATCGTAGTTGATTTGCCACTGCTTCGAACGGAATCTATCTGTTTATGGAAATTTTCCGCTAGCGCTTGATACCCAATCGGATCAACTTTCTTCATCTGCTGGTCTATTAGTCTGTTCAACGACAAGCTTGCAGGAACGGCCAGTAGGAGGATGAGCGTGATCAAGATGAGGGTTCTTACCAATTGGCGTAGCCGCAACATTTGCACAAGAACATACGTAATGGCTAGGGATATTAGCAAAGGCAGTACACTGATTGTGGTGTTAATGAGATCAAAACCTTTCTCCCTAACATCTAACACCTGAATCACAATACCGTAAGCACTATAATATAGGATCGCGAGAACGACCCAAACCAGCCCGACAAGCATAGTGTTCCTACTCATGTTCTCACCTCGTTCCTAACACAGATATCTTACATTATCACATGAAAAATGGATTCCGGTTAGTTCCTTCGAGCGATTGGCTCGGAAAAGGAGTCATGAGCAATAGGCACTACTTGCCGAGTATCACTATCTTGCAGCTGTAAGCGTGTTTTTCATCGTTACAGCGCGGAGAGCAGGCGTTTCTGGCACATTTCGCAGCTGTAAGTGTGTTTTTCACCGTTACAGCGCGAGGGGCAGGCGTTTCTGGCACATTCCGCAGCTGTAAGCGTGTTTTTCACCGTTACAGCTACGGTTACTCCAACAACACCCACTGCTCATACAGCGCATCCAACTGCCCCTGCACGACTTCCCGCTTCTCCCAAAGCTCCGCGAGCTCCGCCGGTGTCCGTGTTTCGCTTTCCTGCTGCAGCCGCTCATCCAACGCGGCCAACTCCGCTTCTACGCCCGCGATCCGCTTCTCCAAAGCGGCTTTCTCAGACGCCGCCGCTGGTTTCCCCCGCTTAACCGCGGAAGCCTCTGGCTGTTTCACCTTCACTTTGTCAACGGAGGTGAGCCTGCCGCGTTCCTCAGCCATAATCGCTTCCCGCGCGCGAAGCTCACCGCTCTTTTCTTTATACGCATCAAAATCACCTACATACACGGTGATCTTCCCCTGATCCAACTCCCATATTTTACGCGCAAGCCGATTCATAAAATATCGATCATGCGTCACCGCCAGCACCGTGCCTGGGAATTCCTCCAGCGCATCCTCCAGCGCTTCGCGCGAAGCGATGTCCATATGATTCGTCGGCTCATCTAAGATGAGCAGGTTCGGCTTGCGCAGCACAAGCAGGGCTAGTCGCAATCGCGTCCATTCGCCGCCAGACAAGGAACTCACCGCTTTGAACACATCCGCGCCATAAAATAAATACGCAGCCAGCCGCCCCCTCGCTTCCCCTTCTTCCAGCTTCGCTTCCTCGCAGAAATACGCCAGCACGGATTTCTTGTCATCCGCCGGGTACGCTTGCTGCGCCAGATAACCGATGTCGACGCGGGCCCCAAGCTCGAGCTCCCCGCCATCCGGCTGCACGTCACCGAGCAGCATCTTCAGCAGCGTCGTTTTCCCAGAGCCGTTATGCCCGACGAGCATCACCTTCTCGCCGTATTCGAGTGAGCCGCTCGCCTGCTCTAGCAGCGTCTTCTCCCCGTATCTCTTCGTGACATTCTCGAAGCGCAGCACCTTGCGGCCGGAGCGATCCTCCGGCTTCAAATCGAAATCAGCCGCCCTCGGATCGAGCACAGGACGCTTGAGCTTTTCCATCCGATCCAGCGCTTTCTGCATGGAGAACGCCCGGCGGAAAAACTTCTCATTGCCGCCGATACGCCCCCATTCGATCAGCTGCTTGATCGTCTCTTTCATTTTACGGATCACCTTCTGCTGCTCTTGGTAATCCGCGAACTGCTGAAGCAGACGAACTTCCTTCTCCTTCACGTAGCCCGAATAAGAGCTGTGATACGTAGTCGACTCGCCATCTTCCAATTCCACGATTTTCGTGACAACGAGATCCAAAAAGTAACGATCGTGGGAGACAATGATACAAGCGCCATCATAATGCTTGAGGTACTCCTCCAACCACTCCACACCTGCCAAGTCCAAATGATTCGTCGGCTCATCCAGCAACAATAGGTCTGGTTTGCCGATTAACTGGGAAGCCAACATGATCTTCGTCTTCTCTCCCCCCGACAGCGAGGCAAAGTATCGCTCATAAAACCCCTTCGCAATCCGCAACCCATTCGCCACTTGATCAATGCGTGCATCCAGCTCGTAGCCGCCTTCGCGTTCGAATCGCTCTTGCAGCACTGCATATCGCGATAGCAGCTGATCCATCCGTTTCTCATCGTTCATGACCGCTTGGCTCGACATTTCGCTCTCCAGCTCCCGCATCGTCGCTCGGCACGCAAGCAGCTCCTGGAAGCTTGCAGCCAGCACATCGTACACCGTGAAGCTTTCCCAAGCGCTTGGGATTTGGGCCAAATATCCAATCCCCGTATCCTTACGCACCGTTAGCTGCCCCTCGTCAGGCTTCTCCATTTTGGCAATTAGGCGCAGCAGTGTTGATTTCCCGCTACCATTGCGACCCACAAGTCCAACACGTTCCCCTTGATGAATTTCAAACGTAACATCCTCTAGCACCAGCTGGGCACCGTGGTATTTTTTTATATTTTGACCATTAATAATTAACATGATAAAGGATCCTCCTTGGTTTGAAGACGACCCTGACCTGCTCGAAGCTAACACAAAAAGGCCGCAGGAAAATTCCTACGACCTTTCGGATAATTCCCGTAGAGGGTTAAGGTAGGCGTCTTTTCGTGAGTTGGTAAACCGTATGCGCATAAGTGGACAGACCTCTCGCGTCTTTGACTTCTGCATGAACGATGCCAGCCATCGCAATGGGTAACTGGCTCACACGGTTGTTCACGAACTCTCGATTCATCCTACCTTCACCTCCTTCAATGTACACTCTGCTAAAATAGTACCATAACCATCGGTCAATTCGCAATGGGCTCCATCCATCGTCCTGCCCCTACATCAAGCTCCAAATCTGCTTACCCACCAACAGCACACATACCGTGATAAAAAGCGGCCGCACATACGCCGATCCCTTACGGATCGCCATACGAGAGCCGAGTAATGCGCCGCACACCATCGCCAAGCCCATTGGGATTCCGATCCAATAATTAATGGAGCCCAGCGCCATGAACGTAATTAAACTTGCGATGTTGCTGCCGAAATTGAGAATTTTGGCATTGCCCGCTGCTTTGACGAAATCGAAGCCGACCATCAGAAATACGAAAATCAGGAAAGATCCTGTTCCTGGGCCAAAAAAACCGTCATAGAAACCTAAGACGAACGCTGCGCAGCCCATTAAGAAAGCCGTCCTCGCCGAGTACTGACTGAAAGTCGAGATGTCTCCCCAATTTTTGCGGAATATCGTGTAAATCGTAATTAGAATCAGCATCACCACGACCAGTGGTTTTAGAAAATCGGAAGGGATTTGCCGCAGCACGAATACCCCGCACACCGCTCCAGCCAAGGAAAGCACGAACAATCCGCGCACCGCTTTGAGATCAACATTCCCTGTCCGCATAAATGAAATCGTGCTTGTCAGCGACGACATCGTCCCCGCTAATTTATTCGTGCCTAACGCCAGCGCTGGCGGCATTCCTGTTGCCAGTAAGACTGGCACCGAAATAAGCCCGCCTCCCCCAACAACCGAATCTACATAGGCTGCCAAGAACCCGCCGACGATAACGAAAATCATCATTTCCCAACTCAAATGCAGCATGATGTGAATGAACTCCTCTTGTGTGTGAATAAGTATGGTTTGTTTGTCCAACACCTATTCTCGCACGATGTTCCCGTTCAAGCAAGAATTTACCTAAGGTAAAATAATCAAAGGTTAAACTGAATACTTCCGTAATTCCTCTATAATCCGGTCAACGATGAGATCAGTAGCCAAATCCCCTTGAATGATCACATCCGAATTGACTTTCACCGTCTTTTCCATTTCCAAATAAGCGGCTCTTCCCCTGGCCAAATAATTCTTCAAATCACTTTGCAGTTCGTGCATCGCATGCTTTTGCTCATTGCGTAAGATGCGTCTGGCCATGGCAATATCCAATGGAGTGTCAACATAAAAGGCCAAATCAATAAAGTCACGCACGCCATCATTCAAGTAGGCAAAAGGATAATCGAGGACAATATAGTCGAGTGATTGGTCTTTGAGCAGCAGCTGAATATCTGTAATGAATGGGGAGAGCACCCAGGCATTGTAATCAGCCCCCGCCTCCACCCACTCACATATATCAGGGCAATTCTCAAAATCGTAATCATCGAAATAGAGGGCCTGAGCACGATCTAATCTATGAATCAAGTGATTGATTGTCGTTGTCTTACCTCCACCAGATACGCCTGAAACGGATAGTACTCGCGGCTTCTTCATCACGAACGTCACACTCCAATAGGAATAATTATCCATATTAGCTTATCATACTTCCTCGTTAGGGGCCTATTACAATACATAACAAAACGCCGCCGATCTTCTGATGTGACATTCTCCACAAATAAAATAACCCCACAGCTCATCCCTGTGGGGTATTTCTATGTCACTATTTATCTCAACGTTTTCAACGCGCCGCTCCAAGCTTTCACTTGATCGAGCATCGCATTCACGTTGTCTTTGTGTAGATCAGCTGGTTTGAATACGGAGAAGTTTTCAAAATCTGTAAACAAGGAGAACGTCGGATGTACGCGAACGTCTGCTACCAATAGCTCACCTAGGATGCCACGCAGATGTTCAGCTGCACGAGCACCACCTGTTGAACCGTAACTCACGATACCAGCGGCTTTGTTATTCCAAGGCTCACGTGCGGAGTCCAATGCATTTTTCAAAGCACCTGTAATGCTGTGATTATATTCTTGGACAACGAATACAAAACCATCCAGGCTTTCAAGCTTCGTATTCCATGCTGCAAGTCCGGGTTCTTCCCCTGTACCTTCACCGAAGAAAGGAAGTTTAAACTCGGCAATATCAACTATTTCGTACTCAGCATCTCCACGCTCATCAGCAATTTGCTTAACCCATTCGCCTACTTGCGGGCTAACACGACCTTGACGGGTGCTGCCAAGAATAATACCAATTTTCAGTTGCTCGTTCGACATCTTTGTTACCTCCTAAAATAAAGTGAATTACTTACTTAACGTAACTCCATCAGTATAACGATTAATTCGGACGACTGGAAGTAGGCACTTTTAAGGTACCAGGTATACTTTAGGATACCTGCTCTTAATTAATTATCCCATGTGACACAATCTCAACTTTCATCGAAACTTGAAATTTCGCTTTCGGATATTCGGTCTCCCAGTCCATCTTTTTCCATTCATTCGGATAAAAAGCCATCACATCCCGCGCAATGCCCAAAGCGTCGGAATTTGCCTGCTGAAGCTTCTTGCATATCTCATTGGCCTCTTTTGTTATGACCTCGGAGAACTGCTTATTCAATTGTTCAACCTTTTTCTTGTCGGCTAGGTCATCCCTGGCATATTCAATAACTCTGCCCTTCATCTTCAGGTTGAGTTGAATCTGTAGTTGCCCMTCCGCGTCAATCCAGACCTCTTTTTTTCGCTTTAAGTTCGATATGTTAAGTGCTAAATAATCGGAAGGTTCGTCTTTGTCTTTGGAAGCTTCCTCCTTAATATCTCTTGTGATCACACAAATATCACCMTTATCTCCGTTCATTAATAGATACAACATCGATTGCTCTGGGGATAAAGAATAACCTGTAAATTTGCGAGCATGCATAAGAGCTAAGCCGTCAACCACAGCTTTATCAGTCTCTTTCCTCAGAATCGGGATGGCGGGGTCCCGCCCTGGATCATGCAGCATGGGGTAGAGTGAATGCAGCGTCATTGCAGGAATGATCGTTTCATAGCTAGCACTTCGAAGGATTTTCCGCAAATATTCACCTGCCGTTGCAGACCCAATTCGATCGATGCGAATCAAGTCGCCAGCTTGCCCGCGAACAATAGCCACTTTAGCAAGCATAGGAACATTTGAAGTCCGAAAGGACGAGTCCAGCATTTGCGCTAAATCTTTTTTTGCCACCTTCTCGCCGAGCAGCATGACTTGATTTTTGGAGGTACCTATCGGGCCTGCGATTTGCAACCCAATTTTTTTGAATAACGCATCTTGCAGCGTAGGTCCCGATGCCGTTATCACCTCATGAACGGGCGCCGTTCGTTCCTTACCACCAGGCGATTGAATGGTTACGGTAGTGACGATATCGTGCTGATCGTTCATATCAATCGAGGCCGCATAGATGAGCTGCAGGTTTTTGAGCTCATTTCGATAGTTGCATCCTGATAGTATTAGGAGACTAAGACAGCTAATCACTAATTTTCTCATACCGATGGCATCCGTCCCCTTTTCCCTCTCATCCAGGCTATTAGTAGGAGCACGATCGGAATCCCGAGAATGATAAAGCTATCATATTGAGTAATCTGCTCTAAGAACTGGACTTGATTCTCCGATCGCCAGAATATCCCCGTTAAACAGACAAGTGGGACAAGATAATAGATTGCTTTACGGTGCTCATTGCGATGAAATAAGTACCCCAATCCCTTCCCTGCACTGTAAAGGTAACTGATCTGTGTTGACGTTACTTTTACCAGCCAGATAGATAGAAAAAGCAGATCCAATCGTTCTAGAAACGGCAGGGAAATTCCATTGAGATAGTACGGCACGGGCTGTGGAATGTAGTTAATCGATTCTGGACTGAAATTTATATTACAGATGAGAACCATGATCAGAAAGAAGGCAGTTGCCAATCCATTTGCCCACAGAATGGGAGGAATCAAGCTCTTTCCTTTTGCTTGAATATCAGAATTCAGCACTAAAACCACTTCAAAACCTAAAAAGGATAGCAAAGAGCTTTTTACTCCCAACAATATGGCATGTAGCCCTTCTTGCCCAACAGGCAATAGATAGCGGTAATCCATTGTGCTAAAGTTCGTCATCATGATCACCAGCATCACAAAAATTAATAGGGTAATTAACGCATTGTAACGGGCAATAATCCGAATATTCTCCTTGGCCATGTATAAGCAAACAATAAAATTCGCAACGATGATGAGCCCCGGGTTCGTGTGGGGTAATATCCATAACTCTACGAACGTCATTTCCATCAATAAAATCAGACAGCTCGTAAAGGTAAAATGTAAGATATACACCACGTTGATCACATTCCCGAACCATTTGCCCAAAATGATAGGAACAAATTGATATAGATTTTGCCGGGGAAATCTCTGGCATAACAATGCGTAAGCTACCAGAATGAGTTGAACGCAGGCTCCAGCCACAAGAACAGAAATCCATCCATCTACACCCGCGGCTTTATGCAAATCATAAGGGAAAGAAAGCACAGCGATACCGATCTGCGTTTGCAAAATGAAGGCAAATAATTGAACCCTAGTCATGATGCCCTCCTATCCGACGCTTTACGGCGGAAGATCCGTCTTGGCAACTGAACAAGCGTAGTCAGAATGCGTCTTGGTTCGAATGGAGTGAACGGATAGAAATAAGGCACACCAAATGTTTCGAGTTTACTTAGATGCATGAACAAGAGACAGAAGCTAAAGGCAATACCCGCAAAACCTAGCAGCGAAGAAGCAATCATGATGGGGAAAGAGATAAGACGAATAGCAAGGCGCATTTCATGTGAAGGTACGCTGAATGAAGCTACTGCTGTCAATGAAATGACAACAATCATCGTCGTTGAGACCAAATTGGCATTCACAACTTCACTACCAATCACGAGACCTCCGACGATAGACAGCGTAGCTGCGATTGATTTCGGCAATCGGATCGCGGCTTCCCTGAGCAACTCTAGCACGGTAATCATGAACATTGCTTCCATGAGCGGATTGAATGGGATGTTTTCCAACGAGGCTTTCAATGAAAACACCAAATCAATCGGCAAGATATCGAAATGATTAGAAACAATGGATATGTATACGGATGGTAGCGCGATACCGATCATAACGCTGATTAACCGGAGGAATCTAAAAAAGGTCCCATTCCACCACCTGGCATTAAAATCATCTGCCGCTTGAAAAAACATAAAGAACGTGACAGGCAGAATTGTCGCGAACGAGCTTCCGTCTACGAGTAGTACGATTCGTCCTTCCATTAAATGCGAAACGGTCGTGTCGGGTCTTTCGGTAAATAGTAATTGTGGAAATGGTGATAAATGACTACTTTCCAAACGATCGGTAATTTGTCCAGACGATTTAATGAAGGTAGCCTGATTTGTGAGCAGGTTGGCGATAATATCGTCAACAACTGTCATGTCGGCAATATCACACATGTATAACAGCTTGACGTTTGTCGGGCTTTCGGAGCCTAAGGTGAAATGCCGCTCAACTAGGTTCGCATTTTTCAATCGTTGGTGGATTAGCTGCCCATTGACATAAACGTCATCCACAAAACCGACATGCGATCCACGAACCGTTTGTTCGTTTTGTGGTTCACCCACGCTGTGTACGACTCTTGAACTTGCATCTACCAAAACAATATCCATTCTTTGCTCCAGCAGAATAGCGCACTTGCCCTGAAGCATCCCTGCTGCTGCAGTCTTCAAATCGGTGACAAGCTCAATATCCAAAATAGGAAGTATGTCCTCAAGACGACCTGCGTGAGATTGCAGCAATGGTTTGAGAATGTCTGACTGCAGCTTATCTGTATCTGTAATGGTTGATAAATAAAGAAGACTTCCCCTTAGGCTTTGCATGGTGAATTCCCTGGAGCGCACATCGTCGGAAGAATGGAAATACTGGAATAGGTTTTGTATATTCGTCTCGATCTCATCAGAGATCAGAAGAGAATCCTGCTGCATTTCCATACCGCGCCCTCCGTCCAACTACATTTCCGTTAGTATTTACCAGTTTCGGGGGATTATCCAGATAGAAAAACGAGAAAAAACCGCCTAGGCTTGTGCCCAGACGGTGCTGCTTCAGGTGACAAACCATTTCAAAACCGGAGCCAAGCATGCGCAGCACATAACCCAAAAGCACCCCCAGCCGCAATCGCAGCCGAAGGTGCTTCGTATTCTAGGGTCTTAGCCCAAATCAGGCGTATCCGTCAGTTCAATGATGGCATTCTCCGTGTGGTGCAGTTCCAATACGATGATCTCATTGCGCCCTTCTTTTAATAGAGGAGCTGGCAAATACAACGTGTTTTGGGGGCCCTTTTCCCAGAAGCGGCCGAGGTTGAAGCCATTGATCCAAACGACACCTTTGGACCAGCCCGCTAACTTGACGAACGTATCTCCTGTTCCATCTACAAGGAATTCCCCGCGATAGAGAGTCGGACGATCTAGGAATTCGCTATCTACGCTGGCTCCTGCAAGGACTTCTCCCGTCGTCTGAACGAATGGAACCGCCATGATATTGTCTAATGCGAGTGGATGAATCGTCCAGTCAAAAAGGAACTGATTATTCATTCGCACGCCTACTGTGATCCCTTTGCAATCTCGAAGTCGCGGACCATAATTAACACGTCCCATGTTCTCAACGACGATATCCAACTTCGCTCCCCCAGCAGGAATGTCCATCTGGAGTGGACGTGGATCCCAGCGTTCTACCGTACCTTGGTACACGCCATCTAAGAAAACTTGTGCACGATCATGTACTTCTTGCAGGTGCAAGCTTTCGCCGGTTCGAGGTCCAGACACTTTCGTCGAATAGACGATGAAGCCATAATCTTGTCCGAGATGCTCCATCGACACTGGCGTGATGTGTTGGATTGGTTTCGTCAGATAAGGCAGAGATTCTAGTAAATCCGCCTTTTCTGTCATAGCAATTTGCCCATAGCTCTTCTTCTGAATTGGCGCAGGCAGCGCGGGAAGTTCTTCTACCGTTATGCCCAAATGCTGGGCAACTACCTTACGCACAGCGATATATTTCTCCGTCACATCACCGCATTCGGACAAGGGTGAATCGTAATCGTAGCTAGTAATTGTCGCTTCATACTTCTCTTGATAGTTTGCACCGTTGTAGAATCCGAAGTTCGTTCCACCGTGGAACATATAGAAATTGACCGAGGCTCCCGCTCGCAGCATTCGATCGAACACATCCGCGACGTCTCCAGCATCCCTCGTGTGATGCGGCTTCAACCAGTGGTCAAACCACCCGTTCCAGTACTCCATGCAAAAAAGCGGCTCATTCTCGCGATATTGACGGAATTTCTCGAAAGCCGTTTCCGGCTGCGAGCCGAAATTAACCGTAGCCAGCGTCCCAGGCACTGTTCCGCCTTGCAGCATCCCATCCTCGGGACCGTCGGATGTAAACAGCAACACATCCACGCCACGGCTGATTAAGCCGTCTCTTAAATAGGTTAAATACGCAGTATCATTCCCGTAGCTGCCATATTCATTCTCGATTTGCACCGCCAGAATCGGCCCGCCATTCGTGCTCAGCAGCGGCTTCAAACGAGGAATCAACTCGTCGTAATAGCGATCGACTTTTTGCAAATACATAGCGTCCATGCAACGTAATTTCATCGAAGGATATTGCAGCAGCCAAGCCGGCAGCCCACCAAACTCCCACTCCGCACAAATGTAAGGACTAGGCCGCACGATCACATGTAGACCCAGGTTTCCTGCTAGCTGTACGAATGCCTCCACGTCCGCGAGGCCGCTGAAATTGAATTCGCCTTCCTTCGGTTCATGTAAATTCCAAGGTAAATACGTCTCAACCGTATTAAAACCGCATGCTTTCAGCTTCAACAATCGGTCTTCCCAATAGGCTGGCACTACGCGAAAATAATGGATGGCGCCTGACAAGAGTTGGATGGGCTCCCCATCTAGTAAAAATTGCTTGTTTCCTGCTGTTAAAATAGCCACGATGATCCCTCCGAATTATCCGTATGAATGGTCTTTCTTCTTCTCTCATCATCGCTGATTCTGGCCGTTCCACTCAATCTCCAAATAGCGCAAGTTCTATACCAAATGTGCCGAAGGATGCTATGATAGAGGCATCAAAATCAACGAACGAACGCTAACTGGAGGCAATCCGTATGGAGGATTTATATAGGGATAATTACCGTTTTCCGAATATGATTCAAACGCTGCAGGTCGTCGGTTGTCATTTTGGACTGCAGCCCCCAGGATGGGCCTATCCGAGGCATCATCATCATTTATTTGAGCTGCTGTATTGTTCGGAGGGTGAAGTCTTGCATGAGATTAATCGCCAATCCATCACCATGTTCGCAGGCGACTGGCTGCTTATTAAATCTGGTGTCCGACATCAATCCGCCAACCAATCGGCTGTTCATTATGGGTATTTTAATGTCCACTTCGATCTCGACGATACGGAAATCCGCAGTCTACTAGCGGCAACACCCTACCAGCTGATCCGTCAAAAGGACGCCTCCACGAGCAAGCTGCGCAGCTACGTAGGCGAATTAGAAGCCGTTGTGACGCGCAACCAGCTGTTAGATCAAGGGGCTGAGCAGGCTCATCTGCTCTTCGAGGATAAGCTGCTGCTGCAGTCTTATACGCTGCTCATCATTCATGATGTGCTCGCACTGCTTCGCGCCCAGCAGAGCGCAGTGGTGAAAACAACGCGTGAAAGTACGAGTGCAACGAACCGCGATGCGTCGTTGTTCTCAACTGACGTCGCCCACGCGATCGAGGAGAAGCTGTCGCTAGGTCTCGGCGAGGAAGCTTCCGTCGCGGGGATCGCCAAAGAGCTGAACATGAGCCGCAGCCAGTGCAGCAAGCTGTTCTCCAAGGTGTACGGCCTATCACCGCGCCAGTATGTCAGCCAGTTGAAGCTGAAGCAAGCCAAAGAATTGCTCGTTACGACCCATCTGTCGATGAATCATATCGCCGACAAGCTTGGCTTTCAATCGGCCAGCCACTTCTCGCGGCAATTCCGTCGCTGGACTGGCCAGTCACCAAGCGAGTTCCGGCCGAAGCACCATTCGGTGCAGTAGATTGGTGCATTGCAGCCCCATCAGCAGCCCAATACGCACTAAAGGCCAATATGAGAACGGACTCCGTTCCTCCTATTGGCCTTTCCCTATTTTCCTCGCTCATGAGTAACGGTGAGATTGTAGCTCTGTCGACGCTATCCCCTTCACTCAGGAGAAGCGTAAGTTGCTAATTTCAGAAGCATAACGTTCTGCTCTTGCAGTGCATCATGTAGAACATGAATAGAGATATCGCGCGTTGGGCAATCTTCATCCAGCGCAATGGCTGCCGCGATTCCTGCGGCTTGCCCTAGTGCATAGCACGTCGGCTGTACGCGCATAGACGACATCGCTACATGCGTAGCAGAGATCGATCGACCAGCGACAAGCAGATTCTCCACGTCATGAGGTACCATACAACGATAAGGAATATCGTAACCATGAACCTCGCGCTCATCGGTTGTCTTTTTACCATCAGGGCTATGAATATCAATCTCGTAATTCGTCTGCGCCACGACATCTTGGAAGCGACGTCCCTCGACCACATCCTGCTCGGTCAACGTATAAAGTCCACGAATTTGGTTCGTTTCTCTGACGCCGACTTGGTTAGGAACATGTGAAAGCGCATACGTTTCAAAACCGTTTCTTTGCAAATAATGAACGATTGAGAAGACTTGTCGAAGTGCTTCCGTTTCTGCGTAATTGACATCGGCGATCTTCGCACCGTTCCCTTTAACTCGGGTCATATTAACCAAGAGCAGGCCTTCTGAATTACGCTCCCAGAAGAGATGACGACCTTGCGGCAGATCTGAGATCTCGTTGTAGTGATAACATCCCTCTGGCAAAATCGGCTTAATAGGCTTGCCCGTATTCTGCATCATGAACATCAGCGTCATTGGCTGCGTGAGCCCATCCTCATCTCTACCTGACGTAAACGACACCCCGGAATCGATCGCTACACGGGCATCACCTGTACAGTCAATGAATTGCAGTCCCTCGAACGCTTGAAGCCCTTCTCTTGTTGAGACAATAACCGCCTTTAAACGAGAACCTTCTTTCACGCTTCCCACACATTCCGTGTGGTAAATGACTTGAACTCCTTCTTTTTTCATCTTCTCATTTAAATATTGTCGTAAAATAAAAGGCGAATATTGCGGGGCAATCGATACATCATGCTGTTCTGGCAAATATTCCGCCAATACTTCCGAGATCAGCTCTCGGTATATCCCGGTGACGTTCCCGATTGGCATGAAAATACTTACGTTGCCAAGGGTCCCCATGCCGCCTAATTGCGCTGATTTTTCGAGCAAAATGACTTTCTTCCCTCGTCTTGCTGCACTTATCGCAGCTGCTGTTCCTGCTGGGCCACCGCCAATGACAATGACATCTGCTGATGCATAGGTCTTTACTTTTCTTTGAAAATCATAAGAGGCTTGCTCACTCATCGCTCTACTCCTTTGTTATCAAATCCAGTGTTCATTACTGGCTTCATTATAGGGCGCGAAGAGGCCTTATGGCTTTGTCAAAATGCATGGTATTTATATCAAAACGTCTTTTTCACGATTGCTTTCTGATTTGACTTGGAGGGTATCCGAACCGCAGTTTATACATTTTGGAAAAATGATGGACACTCGAAAATCCGCAGCTGTCCGCTATGTCCTGAAGCGATAAGACGGTGCTTCGCAGTAGATCAGTCGCATTGTCCAGCCGCAGCTTGAGCAAGAATTGATGAGGGCCAAGTCCGAACTGGTTGCGGAAATGCATAGAGAAATACGAACGGGACATGAGCGCCTTTTGGGCCATTTCCTCCACACTTATCGGTTCCGACAACCGGTACTGCATATAGGCAGGCACCCAGTGCAACGCTGTCGAACGATTGAGCTCGGACATGGGCCGTGTGGTGTATTCTCTTATTAATTCAAGGACAATTTCCGTCACGTATACTTGCGCTTGCAAATGATCTAGAGCGTTTTTACGATTCCAGTGCGTGATGGCTTGCTGCATAGCGTTCAGCATCCAATCCGGTCTGGATAGTTTTAATACGAAAGGAATAGTGATATCTACAAACACCCCTAAATTGGGCTGTACAGTAATCAAATCAGGGTTATATCCGTGATCCACTGGTACAATCATCTCTAAACGATTTTCAACCGAGAAATGAAACAACTCCATATGCAGCGCCATGAACGTGATGGAAGGCGAATTCGATTCCATCTGGTGAACGATGCCGGGCTGAATGAAACAGAACTGACCTGCCATAAGCTGATGCGTCTCCCCTTCGATCGATAACCGGAATGAGCCTTCCTGGACATAAAGAAGCATATAATCAGTGATGATTCGTGGAGGTGTCTTCCATGGATGATAGTGCAGGAAGTCCGCATAGCGAATATGAGGCTGCAGCTCTTGGGTTAAAATCGAATCGGCAGACATGATATGTTAGCTCCTTCAGTGGGTAAGTTGAGATCATGCTTCTATTGTAGAAGATACTATAAACCATTACTCACTTATCCGTACCTCAATACCAAGCCCCTCAATCGTATCGACCCACTCCTGTGGGCAGCCGGCGTCGGTGATCACCATCGAGATTTCCTCCAGCTTCGCGACTCTGGCAAACGTAGACAGGCCGAATTTGCTATGATCTGCGATCAGGATGCACTCTTCCGCTCTTTGCATCATTTTGCGCGAGATCACCGCTTCATCCAAATGAAAATCAGTAATTCCATCCGTTAATGAGATGCCGCTAGCTGAAATAAACGTTTTGTTTACTTTAAATTGATCGAGCAGTTGATCAGTCAGCGAGCCTGTCACAGCCCGACACTCTTGACTGACTTCTCCCCCAGCAAAAATAATACGTCCGCGGAACGTTTCCATGGCCAGGTTGAGAATCGGGATGGAGTTCGTAATTAACGTCACATTCGTCTTGTCGTGCAAAAAGGGGACAATTTCAATCGTGGTTGTCCCATTATCCAGCATGATCGTTTCCCCATCCTGAACGAGGGACGCAGCTAATCTCCCGATAGCTGCTTTCTCTGGTTTCATCATTTGTACACGATTTAAAAAGGGAGGCTCGACCATCTCGATGCGCATTCTGACGGCGCCGCCATACACTTTGCGCAGTTTGCCTTCCTTTTCCAAGCGGTCCAAATCCCGACGCACCGTTTCCGTCGAAACGGTAAGAAGCTCAGACAGGTGATGCACCTGTACTTTTCCTTCCATTTCCAGATGATGAAGAATCGTCAACCTGCGATCTTCATAAGTTAATGACATAATGGCCTCCTAACATGACCGATATCTAAACTATGATGTTGTTTTATGTTGTTTTCATTAGTTTAGGGGTTCGTGCTAGGTGTGTCAATCAGGGGGAACTCGATCCCCCTCCTCAACCGAAAATTGCTCGTTGACAGCTTTGCTCAACCAGTTTACAATTGTCAACAAACAACAACATTATTAATTGAATCAACATGATTCCACAACCAAATTTCAAATTGGGGGCTATGCTCATGCTCAAGCAGCAACAGCTGACTTTTCGTGAAGATTCCACATTTACGATTACGCAATTTACAGATTTACACTGGATCGATGGCAGCAAGGAAGATCAACAAACCCTCCGTTTGATGGAGGAAATACTGGATGCAGAGCAGCCTGATCTTGTTGTTTTTACCGGAGATATCATTTACACAGGCCCTGTTGCGGAAGGTAAACACCACTGTGAAGAACCTCTTAAAGCTTTCCGCGACGCCGTGCAAGCTGCCGAAGCTCGCCAAATTCCGTGGGCTGTGGTATTCGGTAATCACGACACCGAAACCCTCATCACAAGACAAGAGCTCATGAACAGCCTTCTCACGTATCCCTGTTCAATGACTCAAGCTGGTCCTGCCGAGCTTAGCGGCGTTGGCAACTACCGCCTTCCCCTCAGTGGCCGTGACGGACAGCCTGCAGCGAGCTTATACTTTTTCGATTCAGGAAGTCGCTCTACAGTCGCTCAGATTCCAGGCTATGACTGGATTCACCATGATCAAATCGGCTGGTATACCGAACAGTCCCGTAACGAGCAGCCTGAGCTGCCTGCACTCGCTTTTTTTCATATCCCGCTTCCCGAGTACCAGCACGTATGGGAGCGTGCGACCTGCTATGGGAACAAACACGAAAATGTCTGCTGTGCTCACGTTAATTCGGGATTGTTCGCCGCTATGGTTGAAATGGGCAATGTCGTTGGAACCTTCTGTGGACATGACCACATCAATGATTACTGGGGAGAGCTTCACGGGATTCGTCTCTGTTATGGCAGAGCAACTGGCTACAATACATATGGCAAAGATGGCTTTCATCGCGGTGCTAGAATGATTCGCCTCCGTGAAGGTGAACGTGCATTTGAAACGTGGCTGCGACTCGCTGACGGCACCGTCATCCGTGATCAACCCGAACACTCACCAACGCTGTAACCTCACTTTCGTTTGGAGCTGATCACTTGTTGACTGCGTCGATTGTACTCGTTATTACTTCAGGACTTGCACACGCCATCTGGAGTATGTTTACCAAAAGCAGCCTGAACAAAGGCGTTTTCCTATGGTCCATCATCATGGTCACGACCGTAATCCTACTTCCTTACTTAATCAGAGAATTATGGCTTACTTCCTTAACCTTATCTGCATACGGACTACTTTTACTATCTGCCGCTTTACAAGCTGTTTATGCCCTCTTGCTCTCACGCACCTACTATATGGGCGATCTCTCGCAGATCTATCCGATTATGAGAGGTACCAACACCTTATTTATCCCAATTGTCGGTGTCCTATTTCTACGCGAATCCTTATCGCCCCTCGGATGGACGGGACTGCTTTGCATGGTGATTGGCTTCCTTTCACTCAGCGGTATCTTCACAAGTGCGCGTTCTACTGGCCAGACGTCTGTCAAATCAATTAAGCCCTTCCTAATGGCGCTAAGTGTAGGTTTGTGCACGACTTGCTACGTACTTGTCGATAAGCTGAATCTCGCACATATCTCACCTATCGCCTTATTAGAAGTAACGAATATCGGATTCGTTGCAGGGCTCACACCGCTTGTCATTGTTTCCAAACAACTGCGCAGAGAGTGGAAAGTAAACTTCAAAATGATTGCTCTAGGCGCAATTCTCAATCCAGTATCATATTTATTATTTCTCTTCGCCATGAAATACGCACCTGTTGCCCAAATCTCCCCGCTCCGCGAGATTGGGACCGTGTTCGCAACCCTGCTAGGCATCGTTATCCTCAAAGAAAAACAGGGAACTTTACGCATTCTTTGCTCTATTCTTATCTTAATTGGCATTCTTATGATCAGCTTTTGGGGCTGAAGAGGGAGGAACATTCATGAGCACCTGTAATCGTGTCATTATTATTGGTTGGGATGGCGCCGGCAACTTTGTCCGTGATGCACATACCCCGAATTTGGATCGTTTGTTCGATTCAGGCGCCTCTACGCTCGAAGCACAAACCGCATCGCCAACGATCAGTGCCGAGTGTTGGGGAACACTGCTTCACGGCGTTAATCCTGTGAAACATGGACTTACGAACACGAAAGCAGAAGTAGAAGCCTTCCCTGACGATTCACCCTATCCGTCTATTTTCCGCGTTGCTAGAGAAGCATTCCCACTTGCTAAACTAGCAGCTTACAGCGCCTGGAAGCCCATTAATGATGGGATTATTGAGTCTTCGATCGGCGTCCATAAAATGTCAATGCCTGATGATGAGCTAGTCCAAGCTATAGCTGCCTACATCCATGAAAACCCAGATTTCAAGCTGCTCTATGTGCAACTGGACCTACCTGACGCAGCGGGTCATAAGTATGGGTACAATATGCCGGAACAACTTCGCGTTATCGAAGAGTCAGACCGTCACACTGGCGTCATTTTGAATGCCCTAGAGTCGGCTGGACTCATGAGCGATAGTCTCATCATTGCGGTCACCGATCACGGTGGCGGCGGTGAGAGCACGTTCAATCACGGCAGTGATCATCCGATGGACAAAACCATCTTCTGGGGCTGCACGGGTCCTGGCATTGCCCCTGGCACCCGACTCGACAATGTCACCATTGCCGACACAGCAACCGTTGTCATACATGCACTCGGACTGGATGTCCCCGCGTCCTGGGAAGGCACGTTGCCTCAGGGATTGTTCCACGCTCTTTAAAGCCATTAATAATTAAAGGAGTTAAGCAGCTACATGCGGCCTAACTCCTTTTTGGTGCAGCGATTCACGCTCCCGAGTCATATACACCGAAGTGACTTACCGTCGGATGCACACGTGATTCCGTAATCTCAAGACGTAAATATCTCGCAATAGTCCGCTCTACTCGGCATATTTTCTTATATCCAACCACTGTACCTTCATATAATGGCTTCCATTCTTCTCCGTCCTTATAAGCCAGATGAAAATGTTCGATCCTTTGTCCTAATTGGATATACTCCTTCAACTCAATACGATCAAATGATACTTCCTCGCCAAGATCAATCTCCAGTTCGGCATGCTCGCCCCCATCTGGAGGGCACCAATACGTATCAGAACGTCCATCTGTGACAGGATGAGCCTCCATATCAACATCACTATCCCCGGTCTGAGACGCCCTCACCTTCGCCCCTACAGCCCGATTTGTTGTATATGTACCGCGAAGCCATTGCCCCAACTCACGCAGATGCCTGGCATCAGTCTCATGTATCAGCCCGCGCTGATCAGGTGGAATATTGAGTAGCAGCGCACTGTTGCCACCCACCGTGCTTTCATATAGATCAATCAATTCCTCTACGGTTTTGACTTTATCATCTTCCGTTGGATCGTAGAACCATTGTGGTCGGATCGATACATCGACTTCAGATGGATACCAGATGACGTTATCTACCTGTGCCAAAATAGCCCGACTTCCCAAATCCTCAACCTCCGTGTTGATCCGTTGTGCGAATGCAGGGTCATCTGTCTGTTGGGAATCTGCGTGTATTTTCTCTGTATCTTTCAAATACGCAGGTACTACGCTCCATTCGGATTCGCGCGTATGTCCGGCTTCGTTGCCGCACCAGCGAACATCAGGGCCACAGATGTTGATGACAGCATTCGGCTGCAACTCTCGAATGATTTGGTAAGCAGCCTCCCAGTCATACACCTGCACTTTCCCATTGCTGCCCTCGCCGCAAGCACCATCAAACCACACGCAAAAGATCTCACCATACTGCGTAAGAAGCTCTCGCAATTGATTTTGAAAATAAGCATTATAAACGGGTGAGTCCCCATAACTAGGCTCATGACGATCCCAAGGCGAGACATATACACCAAATTTCAATCCTTGCACACGACAAGCTTCGGCTACATCACGGACAACATCGCCTTGCCCATCCTGCCATAAGCTGGATTTCACTGAATGGTCTGTATAGGCGCTTGGCCAGAGGCAAAATCCATCATGATGCTTACAGGTCAAGATGATGCCTGTCATTCCTGCTGATCGGCATGCCTCGACCCATTGTGCAGGATCATATGCCGTAGGGTGAAACAATTCTGGATCCTCGTTTCCATCCCCCCATTGCCTCCCCGTAAATGTATTCATACCGAAATGTATAAAAGCATAGAATTCCATCTCTTGCCAAGCCAATTGGCGTGACGTGGGAACTACCTTTACTGCTTCTTCTATGGATACTGGCATCTCTATATTGCTCCTCACACATAATATGATCTTCTTCTGCTTATTTTGCTTCTACCACTACATCGAAAGGCAAACGAGTGAGTTCTGTATTCAGCGTTTCACCCAAATAAATCATATCGTAACTTCCAACTGGAAGATCCAGATCACTGAAAATCAACTTTCCATCTGGCTGGCCGAACGTTTTGGTCTGTACGTGGACAATAGGACTAATCCGTTCTGTCTCACTCGGTTTAGCTCCTCTTCGATAAATGCCGAAGGCATCTTCTCTTAGCGAACCTACATAAGTAACCTCAATTGGTTCATTTGGCTGAAAGACAGACTTGTTCATATTCATTGCAGGATTACGAAGAGTACAATCCGGATCTACCGTCAGATCCACCACAGGAATCGTCACTGGCAGTTGTACCGTATATTCCGCATCAGTAACCCACGATTTTGATGAAAAATCTCTTCCTTTTACTATGACTTTATCCTCGTAGACTTCAACGAAAAAACCCTGTGAGCCCTCTTTCAAGACGTCATCATCCGTCCATAAATAGGCTACAGAAGCTGCATTAAACAGGGTTGCATACTTCTTGTTATACATCGTCTCTTTTGCGCCCAGCTCCCAGTGCGTGTGACCGGTAAAGACAATGGATTGCGGGTGTTTGGCTAGTGTCATCTTTAATTCTGCATCCTGCCTGATCCCATTCCATCCGAACTCACTTTGGGACCCTGCAACCGTATTCAATAGGGGCTCATGAACAAAAATAAATGCCGGCTTCTCTGTCACTTCATGTTCGGACAACTTTTGATCTAACCACTTGAGCTGGGTCTCTGATAAATAAGCGCAGTCTTTCAAGCCAATTTCAGTGCCAAGGAATATAAAATGATACCCTTCCAACCACAAGTCATAGTAAGCATGGTGAATCCCCGTATGATCTTTAAATAACGACATCTGCCTATCAAGATCTTTCCAACGCACATCATGATTGCCGTAAGTAAAATGGATTGGCGGCAGCCCCTCCATATTAGCTTTCCAAATCTGCTCCACGATCTCAAATTCCGCTCGCTCCCCATTGTCCGTGATATCACCGACATGCATGATCCCCTGACAATCGGGGGAAGTTGCCATAATATCCTTGAGCGCCCGATCAAAATTCTGGGCTTCAGTCCCCTCTAAATTCGCTTTAATATGGGTATCTGTTAAGACGACGAACTTGAGGCTTGGTTTCTTCACCATTTCTTTCCTCTCCTTATTTCGATGTAGAAGGAATTGAATAGTCTATATTAGCGCATTGAACCGAATACCTTATTCCTGCCTCTGCCGTAAAGCAATAAACCGAACCATCTATAGAGTTCACCACCAGCACATCCCCTTCCTCCCTATTGATCACAAGGGGGGATTCGCTGCGGATTGTACACAAGCCATCCTGTGTGGCATGCAGCACGGCTT
Organism: Paenibacillus sp. 2RAB27; assembly: GCF_052115445.1. Taxonomy (NCBI): domain Bacteria; kingdom Bacillati; phylum Bacillota; class Bacilli; order Caryophanales; family Paenibacillaceae; genus Paenibacillus; species Paenibacillus sp. 2RAB27. Next base: position 200,857 of record NZ_JBFRGR010000010.1, on the reverse strand, counting down.
CTTTCAGCTGGCCATCTTGCCACTGGATCTCAACCTCGAAGCCGCCCCGCGCGCGCAAGCCGCTAACTCGACCATGACGCCATGCCTTCGGCAAGGCTGGCAGAAGCAAGATTTCATCCCTGTGCGATTGCAGGAGCATTTCTGCGATAGCCGCTGTACCGCCAAAGTTGCCATCTATTTGGAAAGGGGGATGGTCACCAAGCAGACTCGTATGCACAGAATGACTAAGCAGCTCCATCAAATTGATGTAGGCCCTCTCGCCATCATGCAATCTCGCCCAGAAGTTGATGATCCATGCGCGGCTCCACCCTGTATGACCGCCTCCGTGTGCAAGCCGCCTCTCTAGCGTCCGTCGAGCAGCCTCGGCTAAATCCGGTGTATGATGTACGGTAATCTGCTCACCTGGATGCAGGGCAAACAAATGTGAGATGTGGCGGTGACCGAGCTCCACTTCCTCATAATCGACCGCCCATTCCATCAATTGGCCATGTTTGCCAATTGCGGGTTCTGGTAATCGATTCCTTACTTGTTCTAGTTCCTCTAGAAATTCCTTATCCGTATCTAGAACCGTCCCTGCCTCTATACAAGCTGCCAAAAGGGCATGAATAATTTGCGAATCCATCGACGGTCCAATACTTAGAACGCCTTCATTGCCATTCGGCAATCGATACGTATTTTCCGGCGAAAGAGAAGGAACCGTGACTAGACGACCTTGTTCATCCTCGATGAGAAAATCAAGGAAAAACAGCGCTGCTTCCTTCATTATCGGGTACGCTCTTGCACCTAGAAAATCCCTATCTCCACCAAAACGATAGTGCTCCCACAAATGCAAGGACATCCATGCCCCGCCCATCGGCCAGAAAATAGCAGGCACATAAATGCCGCATATGTCAGTCTCCGCCCACAGATTCGTGGTGTGGTGCGCCACAAAGCCTCTGGCACCGTAAATCTCCCTAGCCGTCTTTCGCCCGTTCTCCATTAGTCGATCCATCAGATCGAATACTGGCTCATGACATTCAGCCAAATTGCACACTTCAGCCGGCCAGTAGTTCATTTGCAAATTAATGTTCAAGTGAAAGTCACTTTCCCAAGGCGGTGTGTGACTCTCATTCCATATGCCTTGCAAATTGGCAGGCAGCGAGCCTCGTCTTGAGCTGCCCATAAGTAAGTAGCGGCCATATTGAAAGAATAACGAAATGAGTCCGTGATCCGCTTGGCCCTCCTGGACTCTGACTAATCTTTCATCCGTTGGCAAAGCTTCCACTTCAGCTTCATTGGAATCCTCGATCTCAAGTTGGACACGTTCAAACAACGAACGGTGATCCTTCACATGGTCCTCTCGAACCGCCTCAAATCCTTTGGCAACACTTGCTGCTATACGAGATTGACACACGACAAGCGGTTCGGGATGTCGAAACGTCGTTGCAGCTGCCACATACAAAGTAACACTATCTACCGCTTCCACAGAGACGAAATCGCCAATAATCTGCACGTTCCCACCTTCTGCTACAGCCTTCAATACCGTTGTATACTGAACGCCATCTGGCCCGCATTGCCCTTGCATAACGATGCTTTCCGCACCTTCTTTACCTGACGTGCCTTCAAATGGACGTCGGCTCAAATTCGTTGAGAAGCTGATTGCTCCAGGTCGATCCGAGCTTAAACGAATAACAAGCACCTGATCAATGGCACTTACGAAGATCTCCCTGTGATACGTCGTCCCGTCCAAGGTGTACGAAGTTTTAGCAATCCCCGTAGACAAATCCAATTCACGCCTATAGTTGGTGGTTTCCCCATTTGATTGTCGAAAATAAAGGTTTATATCACCTAGTGTTTGATAGGGTGCAAAGTATTTGGGCCCTGGTGTCATCGCCATACGTGCCAAATACTCGGCATCCTGCGGCTTACCCTCGAACATAAGCCTGCGAATTTCCTCTAGATGTTTATGGGCGTCAGGTTGCTCCCTCTTCTTGGGTCCGCCATACCAGAGGGAGTCTTCATTGATCTGAATCCGTTCTTGCTCCACTCTGCCGAATATCATAGCCCCAAGCTTGCCATTCCCTACTGGAAGAGCGTTTACCCAGTTCTCTGCAGGTCTCCGATACCATAACTTCAGCTGTTGCCGACTCATAAGGATCACCCTTCTTTTTGAAAAGAAACCCGACCACGCCATCAACAGGCACGATCGGGTCCTTTCATTTCATCAGACTTATTTAGATTTTTCTTTGTAGAACTCGTTCGTTTCTTTGAGATGCTGTTGGAAGCTTGGATCATCTTTGAACTGTTTTACCAGTTTATCCCAATCCTCAAGCGTATTTTTTCCAAAAACCACATTAACCATCATATCGTTCAGCTTTTTATCCCAGTCTGCTCCCTTTTCCTTAAATGGCGCTGACTTCATTAAGCCGTAAGTCGGATCTGTGATAGAGGAAATCGCATCAACCACTTTTTTATTGGCTTCGTAAACATCTGTCGGAATACCTGAGATTTTGGCTCTCGAATATTTATCAAAGTAACCGGTTACCCATTGGCCTGTCGTATCACCGGAATATCCTTTTTTCTTGCCTTCTTCGGTTTGCTCAACGCTCCCGTCAGGCTTCACTTTATAGTCAACATCTTGGATGCCGTAAGTAGCAAGATTATAACCTTCAACCGAAGCTGTATAATCATAGACTTCTAGGATTTTCTTCAGCTTCGCCTCATCAACCGATTTCTTATTGATCAGGAATTGTCCATAATAACCACTTGCTTGCTCATAATATGCTTTGCCATCTGGTGCTTTTGGTAATTCCACAGCAATAAGGTTCGCTTGCGGATTTACCTTTTGCAATTCCAAGTTATATTTATAGGCATCAATCACGTTGGCAAATGCTACACCTGCTTTGCCCTGAACGAGCATATCTTTAATTTGTGCTGCCTTGAGAACAGGGAAATCAGGAAGAATACCGCCTGCTTTAAATGATTTGTTCCAGAAAGCTAGTGCTTCTTTGGCTTGTGGTGTATACCAATACGGGATTAGACTGCCGTTCTCTTCTTTCCACTTCGTGCCCGTGCCAAACATGGAGAGCAGATAACTAGCAGGTCCAGGTGATCCTGGAATGACTGCACCATAAGTATCTGGTTTGCCATTGCCGTCTGGATCTTTCTGTGCGAAGGCTTCGAGAACTGTAGCCAGCTCATCCATCGTTTTCGGTTGTTGTAAGCCTAGCTTATCCAACCAATCTTTACGGATTAGCATGGACTCGTGGCCATCCAACGGTCTTACACGTGGAAGGGAGTACAATTTACCTTTCAAAGAAGCATTCTTATATACGTTTTCTGGATACTTAGCTAAGTTTGGATAGTTTTTAATATAAGGACCTAGATCCCAGAAAGCGCCTTGATCAATCGCATTCAAGAAGGCAGGCGTTAAGTTAAAATCTTCTACGAATAGAACATCAGGCAAATCGCGGGAAGCAAGAAGTGCATTCAATTTTTCTGAAATTTGGGCTGCTGGAATCCAATTTAACTTTAGGTTGACGTTTAGCTTCTCATTCAGCTTTTTTACTGCTTCCAACTCACCTGTAGGTGCAGCAGCGAAAGCAAGTGTCGTGATGGAAATATCCGCCGGTGCCGCAGGTTTAGCTGATGCTGCAGTTGTACTCGCTGCTGAAGAACTTGCTGGCCCAGATTCATTCGCTTTACCACAAGCCGCTAAGGAAGCGACTAGCCCTGTTGCTGTTAAGAGTACTGCCAATTTTTTAACCATTGGTTTCATGTAAAGACCTCCCGTTTATATGCTTATTATACAATTCGAAATATCAACCTGCATGTCCAATACTTCCCTGCCTGTATCACCCCTCTCCGTACAGTTCTCTCACCCTTTCACGGAACCAACCATCATACCCTTAACAAAATATTTCTGTAAGAACGGATACACCATGACAATCGGTAAGGAGGAGATTACAACGGCAGCCATCTTGATCACTTGTGGCGGCACGGTACGTTCACTTTCCAACATAGCAGCCATCGAAGGATCGGCCATTTGCGATGCAGAAATGAGCAACATTTGAAGGAGTACCTGCAACGGACGCAAGCTGTCGCTATTGATGTAAAGTACGCCACTAAAGTACGTGTTCCAATACGCTACAGCGTAGAATAACCCGAAAGCGGCAAGGGCTGAGACGGAGATTGGCAGCATAATGCGAAAGAATACGCCGATATCCGAGCATCCATCCATTTTGGCAGCTTCCTCCAGTTCGTCTGGTATCTCTTGATAAAAATTTTTCATCAGGAAGACGTACCATGCGCTAGTCAATGCCGGCAAGATCAGTGCCCAAATGGAGTCCATTAAACCAAGACTATCTACGAGCAAGTAGTTCGGAATCATGCCCGGATTGAACAACATCGTCATGAGGATCGCAACAAGGAAGAACTTCTTCCCTTTCAAGCGTTTACGGGAAAGCACATAGGCTAGCGCACTTGTAACAATTAAGCTTAGTAAGGTACCGAACACAGCGAGTATTCCGCTTATCCCCATCGCATGAACGAATGCGTTCGTGGAGAAAATGTACTCGTAAGCAGATAAGCTCCATTTCTCAGGTATCAGGACCAGCGACTTCGTCAAGTACTCCGTAGGATCAGTAAATGAAATGATTACAACATAAATGAATGGCAGTAGTGTAACAAGTCCAATAATCGTTAATACCGTATAGTTTAGGACATTAAATATCTTAGAACCCATCTGATTATCCATATTAGTAAAGTCCCTCCTCCCCGAACTTCTTGGCTACACGGTTTGCTGAAACAACCAGTATGAGTCCTACAACCGATTTGAATAATCCAGCAACCGTGGCATAGCTGAACCGACCTTGTTGAATACCAACGCGGTAGGCATACGTATCAAATACGTCAGCCACCTGCGATACGGGTCCGCTTGCCATAAGGAATATTTGTTCAAAGCCTACATCCATGACTTGGCCTAAACGTAAGATTAACAAAACAATAATCGTGCTTTTGATGCCGGGAATCGTAACATTCCTCATCTGCTGCCATCTTGTCGCACCATCAATTTGCGCTGCTTCATAGAGCTCTGAGTTAATCCCTGCAAGGGCAGCCAGGAAGATGATCGTCCCCCAACCCGCTTCCTTCCAGATACTTTGAGCTGTGAGCATGGCCCAGAAATAATTAGGCTCCGATAGGAATTCAATCTTATGCCCGCCGAACTCGACGATTAATTGATTAATGACCCCGCTGCTTTGGCCCAGAATCAGGAAACAAATGCCGACGATGATCACCCATGATAAAAAGTGAGGTAAATAGATGACCGTTTGTACGAATTTCTTAAAGGGTAAACTCTTCACCTCATTCAGCAATAAGGAAACCACAATGGGAATGGGGAAGAAAAACACGATATTCAGAAGTGAGATCGCCATCGTATTTCGAAACAACAGCATAAAATCGGGATTCGTGAAAAACTCATGAAAATATTTCAATCCAACCCATTCGCTATCCCAAAAACCTAAATAAGGAGAGTAATTTTGAAAAGCAAGCAATAATCCCCATAACGGTACATACTTGAATATGAGGAAAAATAGTAATCCTGGCGCTGCCAATACATATAGATATTTGTCACGCTTTAGCGCGACTTGCCACTCGTGTACTCCTGATTTCTTAGATGTCTTTCTTTCTTCTAGTCCACTCGGGATCGCTTTCTGAAACTGTTCCACCTGACTATGTGACAATGTCATCACCTCTCATTATTACGTTGGCATCTCGTTGTTTTGCTTGAAACGATCGTACCTGATCGTAAGTCATAGGGACAATGACCAATTCTTATTCACGTTTTTCTCAAAAGACAAAAAAAGAGAAACCCCGTAACTACGGGGGTTCTCTTCCTATTTTCCTCATTTTTTGCTTCATAATGAATCCATATAACGATTTTTGGGCATTCTAATTTTCCTCGTCTGATCCACGGAATTGACCTGGCGTCACACCCATTTGCTTTTTAAATACCCGGATAAAGTTCTTCATCTGATACCCAACTCGCTCAGCCACATCTGACACCGATAAATCCGTCGTACGAAGCAACTCAATGGACTTCTCAATCCTTACCTTGGTCAAATATTCAATAAAGGAGAGATCCTTTTTCTTTTTGAACAGCTTGCTTAAATATTGCGGACTTAATCCACAAATTTGCGCACATTGATCCAACGACAAATCAAAATGATAGTTCTCCTCCATATACCGAACCACTTTCGCAATCAGCTGCTCATGCTCCTGATGCTGCTTGCCATGCACATAAGCAACAATGGGCTCGACCAATTGCTCTTTAAACCAGGCATTCAGTTCGTAGGTCGTACTGATATTGCGGATATGAAGATACGGATCTTCATTCGACTCGCCAAATAATTGCGCTGTATCCAATCCGAGCATGTAGGCCGTACGAATCGCAGCAGTTAGCAGTCGATAATACGACATTTGAATGAGCTCAGGCTTCTGAATCGCAGCGCCCATCGATTTTGCAAACTCATCCATCATCCTGACCGCTTCATCACGATCGCCAAGCTGCAAGGAATTCTCGAAATGAGTTTCGATTTCCAACGGATACCGATAATGCATGTCGGAATGACTTTTACCACTCGTATGAGCTATGACTTGATTGCCGCCAACAATAATACGAGAACGAACCGCAAGCAGCGCCTCTTCGTATAGTTCAGGCAACTCGCTAATTTGCTCGCTTTTTCCACTAAGCCCAATCGTAACCTGCAGATGCAAATAGTCAGATACAAGCAACCGCAATCGCTCGGCAAATTGTTTGATGTCGGACTCATCGTCTTCCGCTTGCAGCGGATCCCTATACAGCCAAACAGCAACCTGATCATTCAGCAGATTGATGCCTATGCCCTCCATCCCATGGGATTGTATAAGTTCACTCGCTATATTTTTCACAGCAAAAACAATTAACTCACGGTCATTTTCTTGGAAACGAACCTTTCCTTCTGACTGCAAATCGAAGGCAATTACGATCACGATGCTTTCCTTATCTGCAGGCACGTTATACCTCCGAAGCATGGAGGCCAGTTGATCCTCGGAATAATAGAGGAATCGCCCTTGCAAGAGCTGCAAAGCAAAGATTTCACGAATAAGCGGCAGCTGGTCACTAAGTTGTTGCTGCATGTCATTAGCCGTACTGCTGAGCTCGGCCCATCGTTTGTGCACGAAGCCCACTTCATCGGTTTCCACTTCATCGGTTTGTCCGTCTTTGACATAGGCGACAAGATTCTGAATGGGACGATAGACACGACGTGTACCCCACAGCGTAATGAGCGCACCCAACACCAAGCATATAAGAACGATAACCAGTGTGATTAATTTAATCCCATTTGATTTCGCATTCAATTGATCAATCGGAACCATATTGATATATTGCCATTTGTTAAAAGAAGAAGTAATCGGGGTCGCCATATATTCGATTCCATTAAAGGCGAACTGGAAACGCTGCTCGGAACCCTTTTGAGTAACGCGATCAAATAAACCTGGGGGAACCTCACTTCCACCCATGGAGGTAATAAGCGCTCCCTTGTCGTCCAAGATGAACATTTGTTCACCTTTATAGCTAATAAAACGTTTCATAATATTTTGGAACAGCTCTTCATTAATCCGTATAAACATGAGCCCGATAGGCTGTTTAGCAAGCAGCGGCATTTTGGCAATTAACGTTACACCATTGTCGTTATATCCTGGTATTGAAGAATAAGGTCCACTGACCCATTTGAGCTGATCATTGGTCGCAAGCTCTTTCAGCAGCGCCTCGCGCTCTGCTATACCTTCAATTCGCCTCCCCCCATAAATAGGTGAGATCAAATATCCTTCATCCGGCACGTACATCGCAACGTCGCCAACTTCTTTGTTCCCATTCATCAGCGCAGATAATTCACTAGAACTGCGGGAATAGAAGCCCGCATAATTCGTATTTTTCAGTTCAGTCAAATTCGAGCTAAAAAAATAACCCAGCAGCATTTGAATCGCATTGTTTTGAATCCGATCCAACGTCGAATCGATCGTCGAGGATACGTTATTTAAAATCCGAACATTCGATTGATTCACTTCACTTTGTACAGCGGAGGCTGAATATAAATAACTCCCAATCCCAACAACGAGAACGGGAATAATCGCAGCGAACAATGACAAGGTGATCATATTGCGAAAAATCGTTTTACGGTGAAAAAAACGCTTCCAAAAATTCGTAAGTATTTTGCGCATGGCAATCACCTCATTAACGGAATAATGAGCATTTTAATCGGTTATACCTATAAAATCAAGTCTTCTGAGAATAAAGATGACCCGACTTCGTCTAGCAGACAAAGTCGGGTTGTAACCGTTCAAATGAGTTTGATTACTTTATGACTTTAAAAAGGCAATAGCGTTTAACAGCCTCTCAGCAAATGCTGCTTCGATCTTTTTGCCTGATTGCGCACGAATATGATTTTCTAACGCATTGAATGCTTGCTGTACTAGTGCCTGATTCAAATGTTTTTGAAGAACATCAATCATGACTAGCAAGCTATTATATATGCCTTGATTGGTAATCCAACCTTGCTGATACGCATAACTTACTAACTCATCCAAATGGCCTACATCCATGACTACTTTTAGCGTGTACGCTGATCTTGATTCGTTCCCAGCCGTGTCAGTTGCCGTAACGACTACAGCATGATCGCCAATAGGCAGACTTAAAGGACTGAACGTGTAAGGGATGCTTACTTCAGTACCGTTCAATTGAAGCGACTTCCCCACTATGCCACTAACAGGATCGGAAATATCGAAATTCAGGCTGCCGCCAGCCGTCCAGTAGACAGCCATCGAAACTGTTGGAACGATGCCGGGAGCCGTTGCATCGATTTTTACAATCGCTGTTCGGATCCCCTCTTGATTGCCGGCATTGTCCACGCTGTAATATTGGATTTCATGTACGCCATCTTCAGCGATCGTAACCGAGTTCCCTTCCATAAACGTGCCGCCATCCAGTCTATAGAACGTCTTCTGCACGCCGCTGCCCTCGTCGCCTGCAGTCAAAGTCACAGTCTGGGCATTGCGCTGCCAATCTGGCTTTGCATTATCTGTTGTAATTGGTGCTGTCGCATCCTTCTTGAACGTTACGGCGTGTGTTTTGCCTACTGAACCTGCTACGTTGATCTGGAGCTTTAACGTGGGCAACGTTTGTACAATCGTAACCGTATCATCACTTCGTACGAGGGATAACGCAGCTTTGTTCAGTTCAAGCGTAATCGCACTTTGCTTTTGTGTTGGATCGGATACGGCAATGGTTAATTCCGTTTCAGATTCCTTCACCATGACAGATGATGGATTACGTGCTGTAATAAAATCAACTGTACCTGGATTCCAGAAATTCGCTGCCGTAATACCGAGCTTCTTCTCTCTAACCGCATGCACATCTGTCGTATTGCTTAATACTTCAACATCGGGCGCATTGCTGTAAAGCTGAGTTGCCGCAGTGTCTTTATGTGGCAGCATCACGTACGAATACGCAGCATTCGAAGGCGTTGCCCCGTGTTCAAAGGCCAGGCTCATGTAATTCCGAGTGATTGGCGTCGCCGATTGGCCGCTGTTAATGTCGCTCCATTTGCCAGTTCGGGCCTCACGCAGTCCATAAACGCTTGTCGTCTCTGGGAAATAATAGCCCATATCCGTTCCCGGCATATTTCCAGCCAAATGAGCCCACTTGACGTTCYCCATGTTCTCCGACCAACCGAGTTGACTTGTTTTGGCTGCGCCATTCACGGTGAGCACATTATCACCCGCATCACTCAGCTTGCGGTTATCAATGATCGTTTCTACAGGCTGTGGTCCAGCACTGGTACTTGAAATACCTGCGCCCAATGCAACGATTTCATCATCGAACATAAACCACGATTTTTTACCTTGCAGGTCGCTTCCGGTCACTTTGGCCAAGGAAAAGTCCATGCCTGAAGCGCCGTAAAGCCCATCGATCGTCGATCCACCCACCCACTCTTTCGCGTTCATGTACGAGGTCCATTCACCTGGCGTCACGCCTTTGCCAGAGCCGTTCGTTGTCGTTCCTGGCAAACGAAACGAGTCTACAGTCGGCCAGAAATCATTACGATATTGGCCTAGATCTTGATCGTAAAGATACGTCATACCGATCCCCGTATACCAACCTTTTAGATTCTCGTTATTCCCTTTTTCAAAAGCCGAGATACGATTAGAGAACATGCTGACTCCGAAACCATATCCCTCACGCAAATGAACAACCCGGTCCATACCAGCAAATACTTGGTTTTTCAGCAATTCTCCTCGAGGCTGTATTGAGGCATCGTTTAAGAGATTTTTGACAAGACTCAAATCGTAAACAGATAAGCCATCGAAATAATTGGTATATGTCGTATCCGCCAAAATCCACGCCATCGCCATTCGCTTAATGGATAACGCCACATCCGCTGGCGCCCCTTCGGCTAAGCGAAGCAACGTTGTAATCGTGCCTCTGGCGCTGCCTGAAGCTTGCCTCGACATACCTCTGCCATTGACCATATCCATGTAGAGACCTTTATATATGACAGGCTCAAACGTATCTGACACCCATTGATACACGTTATTGACGTTGGGATCCGTTACCGGCCAAGGAGAGCCATTCAACAAGAAGGTCATATCTGCGGCTCGGCTTAGCCAAACTGCTCCGTATCCCGCCGTATACGCTATATTGGTGTGTTGAACAAGCGAGCCGTCTTCATAAACACCGTCCCCATGATCGGCGTAAACAAATTCTGGACCCATCACATCGCGTCCTTGTATAATCTTTGCACTGTTTTTCCCGATTACACCCCGAACCGTTACAACCAATGCTTTATCCAACAGATTAGCCCCCGTCATTTTGCTTCCTTTGACACCAAGAACGGAGCCAACTTTGGGATCTGGACAAAACTTATCAATCGGCTTTATGTACTTAGTGATCTGCCCCTGAGTCAATTGCCCGTACATGAGCACGATGAGATCATTTAAGGTTTGCGGGACCCCAATCTCCCAGTCCCACCAATTCCCATAGGGGTTCTTGTTTTCGTTATATCGGTTCGTATACATCCATTCCATAGCGCTCACGATATCATCTCGCAACAAAGTGCTTTGATACAAGGGCGTCCCTGGCATGGAGTAGGCTAATGCCATCGTTTTTAAACGTGCATACCCCGTACTAATCTGGCTCGAATCTGTTGTACTTGTCAAATCACTCCATAGATTTGTCCGATTACCGACTTTAATCAATGTGTCCCATAAACCTATTTGAGCAGCATTCGATACACTGTCTGCCAGTTTAGTGAGGTTAGCCGCCATATCTGGATCAGCAGGATTGAACAGGGCACCGCCCGTTAGCTTGTCGTTCCATTTCTGTCGAAGCGCATTGTACGATGCTGCCATTTCCGCTGATTCCACGTTGATTGTACATTGTGCTGAAATCGTCCCATCTGGTGTCGCAACGGTAATGGTTGCCGTCCCAACCCCTACGGCCGTCACGTTTCCACTACTGTCCACTGTGACTGCACCTGGATTGCTTGACGTCCACATCACCGTTCTGTCCACTGCATTCGAGGGAGTGAGCACCGCAGTGAGCGTAGTCGTTGTATCTTTTGTCATAGATATCGCGCTTGGGTCCAAAGCAATTCCTGTTACGCCGTTATATTCCTCCAGACTTACTTCATCGAACCATACTTTCCCCATACCTGTCTCCAGAAATGGTTCGATGACCAATTTGGTTGCATTCGATGGAATTGTCATAAAAACCTGTTGCATCTTCCAATCGTTCGTACCTAACAATTTGGGGGTTGAGGGACCATCTCCAACTTTGCTTGCGTTATAAAATTGTGTTCTGAAGTATACTCCTGTACCTGTCACATTCTCCGTTTTCAACCACATTTTCAAGCGGTAGGATTTCCCCGCGGTCACCGGTGTTACCGTCTGATTAATGGAGACTCTGCTTGTTGCAAATGCATCTACCAATACGGACTTAGTTCCCTCATGGGCTATCGTTGAATCAAACGTGACATTGACGGTTTTATTTGGGGCCTTCCCGCTTCCAGTAGGAATCCATAGCCCCCAGCCCACAGGAGCATTCGCGCTGCTCCAATTAGCATCCGTGGCCGTTGTCGCCTGTTCGAAGCTTCCGTTCGTCATCAAATTCACCGCAGCGGCTTTCGCCTGATTGGTTGCGCTTTCAAAAAATGGGACAGTTGAGGCAACCACACTAAAAAGCAAATTAGCAGCTAACAGCATACTCACTTTCTTTTTAACCTTCTTCATCAATTCATCCTCCCGATCTCATTCTATCCAGCTCTTACACAACTCCGATCCTACCTGACTGGTTGTTCCGTGACAATGACCAATTATTGCTGACTACATTGTCGGAGACGAAAAAAAGAGAACCCCGTTGTTACAGGCTTCTCTATCGATTCAATGCACTTTTTTTAACATAGTAAGATCCTTCATATCCAATTTTGAGCATCCTAATTTGCGTTGTTTGCCTGTCAGTAAGTCTAATCAGAAATCTTCATTGACTTTAACCGCTAACCCATTTATCATAAATGTCAGTGAGTACTGACATTGTTTCGGAAGAGGGATACCATGGACGACAGCAGTAGCAGCAAAATGGGAAGCGGAGATAAGCTGCTATTAGCTGCGCTCCATTTAATCGCAGAAAAAGGCTATAACGGCGTAACGACGCTGGAAATTGCCACCGCGGCTGGCCTTAGCGAGAAGACGTTATTTCGCCATTTTGGCACGAAACAGAAGCTTCTAGAGGCTGCTTTCGACCGCTATCATTATGCAGAAGAGATGAAGAAACTGTTTGCTGAGAAGCTTGTTTGGGATTTGGAGACAGATCTTCTTCTCGTTAGCACGACCTACCATGAGATCATGAACCGTAATCGAAAAATGATTCAAATAAGCCTCAAAGAAGATGAAGGCCAATTGCCCGGATTTCGTGATCGTACCCAGAAGCATCCGCAGCAGTTGCTGGAGATCCTAACGAACTATTTCATTGAAATGTCCGCACAAGGGAAAATCGTCACAACGAACCCTGAGCTGCATGCCTTTACCTTTATTATGATGCATTTCGGAGCTTTTATGAATGATCTTGATGCTCAAAAAAGTTATCCTGGCATTACCTTAGCTCCCTTCGTGCAAGAGAGTATCCAATTATTTGCTAGGGCTTTACGGCCCTAGTTTTTTTCTCGCCCCAATGTCAGTCAGTACTGACAGTCTAACTTAGAAAGGTTGTGTCCTTTAATGGCAACCAAAGCACCCTTGCAAACCGCTGACAAATTAATGCGCATCCTCATGTTCACGATGGCCCTCTCCATGATGAGCGGCGTCATGTTCAATATTGCTCTGCCCAAAATTAGCACCGAATTTCATCTGACGATTTCTCAGGTAAGCTGGCTTTCTTCTGCTTATATCTTGATATATGCCATCAGCGCAGTCACCTATGGGAAGCTGGCAGATCGCTACAGGTTAAAAGATTTAGTCACTTTCGGTCTCCTTTTGTTTGCGCTAGGCTCCTTGATCGGTCTGACCTCGCAAACGTTCGCCATGGCGCTCGTCGGTCGATGTTTGCAAGCTTCTGGCGCCGCCGTTATACCTGCAATGTCGATGATTATTCCCTTGCGGTTCTTCCCACTGGAACGAAGAGGAGCAGCCCTTGGCATGACTGCGGTCGGCCTGGCCTTCGGTAATGCACTGGGCCCCGTTGTCGCGGCTTTACTTGTAAGCACACTTCAATGGCGCTGGCTCTTCGCCGTCTCTCTCGTTGTGCTAGCCGCACTTCCCTTTTACCGCAAATATCTAGGCAATGAACAGCCAGTAAGTTCAAGCAAGTTCGACTGGATTGGCGGCGGATTGTTAGGTGTCACCATTGCTTTACTACTGCTCAGCGTGACGAACAGCGTCTGGCTTTTACTCGGCGCACTGCTTGTTCTTGGATTATTCATGGTGCGTATTCGTACCGCGGGTGAGCCATTTATTGCACCGAAGCTTTTTCAAAATCGAAAATACACGCTCGGGCTTACACTTTCGTTCCTCATTAGCGGAAGCTGCTGCTCGCTCTATGTACTCAGTCCCTTGCTGTTAACGGATGTTCAACACCTACCTTCGGTTTGGATTGGCTTTGCCTTGGTTCCTGCCGCTGTCGCGTCTGCCCTATTTGGTCGCAAAGGTGGCAAGCTTGCCGATGCCAAAGGTAACTCGCATGTTGCCTACATGGCTTCCAGCTTATTGCTAGCCTGCTTCCTGCTGCTTGCCACATTTACTGGTAGCTCGCCGATGCTTATTGCCGTTTTCCTGGTTCTGGGCAATGTCGGTCAATCCTTCATCGTCATTGCGGTGAACAATTCCGTTTCCCGGACCCTACCGCAGGATCAGGTTGGCGTAGGTATGGGCATGATGTCAATGGCCAATTTCATCGGGCAAGGTATCGCCATCGGTCTGTATAGCAAGGCCGTCGATCTAGGGTCGGCTTCGATGACTAGCTGGAATCCACTTTTCAGCCACGGATCTGGTACTATTTTTAGCAATATCTATGTCGTGTTGGTCGGTTCACAGCTTATCATACTCGGTCTGTATTATGTTTCGTTCGGAAGACAGAATCGTCGAGTAAACGCGACTCAACCCAGTGTTTTATCGAATATTTAGAGATCGTCGACAAATTCCGACAAAGCTCCGCCCTCTCTACATGTAAAATATGAAATGAATCTATTATTTCGTATTCATATTACATCTTACTAGGGGGAAGTCATGGTTTTGCATAAAAGAAAGTTACTCCTTGCACTCGTTTCACTCTTTACCGTCTTCAATCTTTCCCTTGGCACACTCGGCTATGCTCAAGAACCGAATGATCTAGCCAGCACATCCACTGCGCCTTCCTTCAATGAGAACGACATCGTTCCGGGGAAGGTGCTTGTGAAATACAAGCAACAGCCTGCTGCTAACGGTATACAGGCATTGTCCGCGCACTCCGCTTCTGCTTGGACAACGCTCAATTTCAGCGATGAGCAATCTGTCTCAGATAAGGTCGCTGAACTTCAAAAGGACCCGAATGTGGAGTATGCAGAGCCGGTTTATAAGGTGCATTTGATTGCGACGGATGTATCACCCACTGTCTCACAATCGGTCTATTCTGGAACTGAGGGATATAAGCGGACTTGGGGGAAGCTTGCGTCACACGTCGATCAAATGGGTACATACTCCAACCTCACTCAGAATCAGAGTGTCAAAGTGGCCGTGATGGATACTGGTATTGATATGACACATCCAGCTCTACAAAATGCTATAATCCAAGGTCAAGGTTACGACTTTGTAAATAATGATAACAATGCTCAAGACGATAATGGTCACGGCACACATGTTTCAGGTATTATTGCAGCGCAGCCTTATGGCGGCGCCGATGTAGGTGTCGCTCAAGGCGTCCGAATTATGCCACTTAAAGTTCTTGATAGTACTGGTGGTGGGGATACGAGCTATTTGTACCAAGCTTTCCAATACTTGCAGACCCATCCAGTTGATGTGATCAATATGAGTTTGGGCAGTTATGGAAACAGTAAAGCCATACATGACATTATTAAAACAATTCATGATCAAGGTACTGTGATTGTTTCAGCCGCAGGCAACGACAGTAACAATTGGAAGAAGGATGAAATAGGTCAATACTCTACGCAACCTTGGGATACTACAGATACCCACCGTACTGCCTATTTTACTAGCTACCCAGCAGCCTATGAAGAAGTGATAAGTGTTGGTGCTGTAGCCCAACTTTCTGATCTAAGCTTTGCGATTGCGGATTTCTCTAATATAGGCAAAATAGATGTCGTCGCACCCGGCGTTAATATCTATAGCACAATTATTGGCAGCAGCTATGATTATAAGTCAGGAACATCCATGGCTACGCCTTTTGTTACAGGACTGGCTGCTTTACTGAAAGCTGCTAATCATAATCTGGAGGCAGAAGACATTCGTCTCATTCTTCAGACGTCAGCACAGCCAACCGCTCTACAATCGTTGCAGGTAAATATCTATGAACCATCCATCCACTATCCATATAACTATGTTTCGCAAACGATGGCTTATGGTACTGGTCTCATTAATGGCATTCGCGCATTTGAAGTGCCTAGGCTAAAAATCACTTCGGTTCCTCCAGCTGCGAATTTCCCAACCAATCCTACAGTCAATTATGACTTTAAATTGGTCAATGTTCAGAATAGCGTCGTCAATGTCACCTATTCAGTGTACCTTGAAGCGAGAGCTTTTAATGCAACGACAGATGACAGAGAGAAAGATACAACTTATGACTTTGTTGCACCTGCTTGGGATCACCTTCAAATAGGTCAAAAAAGATTAACAGCTACGATGGCAAATAACGATCCTGTGCATGACTTTTATATTTTCGGGACATGGGAAGAACCCGCTCCTTCTGGTGGCGTTTATATTCACCGTTCGAACKCCTTTACTTTCTACAATCCACCAACTGCACCACAGGTTAGCTTAGCTCCTGGAACGTACAAAGGAACTCAGAAGGTTACCCTCACCTCTTCATACACGACTGGTACCATTTATTATAAGCTCGAACAGGCAAATAAGGCCGCACTTATTTCTACTTTTCCAATAACAGGTGGTGAGCTATCACTTAGTGAAAATACTAACTTAACTGTTGCTACTAAACATAATAATGTATTCAGTAATGATGCGTACTATCAGTATACGATTACCCCTGTAGGCGGTGGCGGCGGTGGTGGTGGAGGCGGCGGCAGCTCACAACAACCTCCCTTCCTCAATGCCGATGGGAAAATGGCGTATGAGTTCAAACCAGCACACGTTGATTTATTAATCTTATTAAATAAAGCTTTGTCAGACTTAACCCTTGATGCCAAAACGAAAGAAAATGTGGATGTCCTCTCCGTCGAGATGGATGCTGATATTGTTCAAAAAGCTTCGCAAATGAACAGACCCATCGTTATTGCGGCTAATGATATCAACATGCAGATTCCACCAAATGCTTGGCCGATCAAGCTTTCGACTGGCAAAATCCTATTTACATCAAGCAAAACCAATACATCCATCCCGAATTTCACTTCAGCATCCGCTACTTATGATTTCTCTGTAACCGAGGATGGGTCGAAAATTAATTCATTTGCTTCACCTGTAAAGGTTACTATTCCTTTTGATGCCAAAAAGGTCAAAGATGTTCATAAACTAAGCGTTTATTTCTATGATGAAGCACAAGGTGCTTGGACGCCGATCGCCGGCACTCTTAATTCGGATGGCACCATGACGGCTTCACTTGCCCATTTCTCCAAATATGCTGTTCTCGAGAAGCAAAACGAGACAATCCTTAAGGACATTAAGGATCATTGGGCACAAAAAGAAATTGAAAACCTGGCTGGCAAAGGGATTATCGATGGTATCGATCAAGACTCCTTCCAACCTGATACAACATTAACAAGAGCACAATTCGTCACCATCATCGCTAAAGCATTAAAATTACAAGCAGGTAGCAAAACAGACATATTCCAAGATGTTTCCGCGGATGCTTGGTATCAGAATTCCGTCTATGCCGCCTATTCAGCGGGTATTATTAGCGGCATGAGCGAGCACACCTTTGTTCCGGATGCTCCTATCACACGGGAACAAATGGCTCTCACTATGGTCAACGCTTATTTACATGCCACAGGCAAAAAGCTTGAAGATCTCGTCACCACACAAGAAGTCAAATATGCCGACGAAGGCACGATTAGTACATGGGCTAGATCCTATGTCCGAATCGCTTCTGCCCTAGGCCTACTCAGCGGAACGACAGGAGGACAATTCGCACCTGCGGATAACGCCTCTAGAGCACAAGCAGCGGTTGTGATTTACCGTTTGTTGGACAAAGTACAATAAGGGCTGCGCTCTAAGCCCAACTACACAAGATGGCATCCCCCGTATCCTAACGGACATGGGAGGCGTTATTCCGCACTATTTGCTCCTTTTTCTGATTTTACGGACAGCAACGACGCTATCCCACCATTTTGCTAGTCCAACTTGTTCCTTTTTACCAAATAGCGTCACACATGTCCGTTATCACCGTGACCGCCACCGTATACGAGAAATAGCGGCAACCATGTCCGTTAAGAAATTGCCTCTGACGACACCGCGACGTCAAAAAGACCGTCCGAACAAGGCTCACTTGTTCAGGACGGTCTTTTTGCATGCTACTCCGCGTCACTACCTGCCGAAGCCGCTTCTCTCATAGCTGACAACGCTTCGTCCAAGGAATCGCCGCTTCCGCCACTACCTTGCACGACGCCTGCCATCTCCGCACTGTATGCCCACCAGCGCACACGTACATTGCCTTGCTCACCCGATTGCTGCACTTTCACGCCGATACGGAATGTACCCTTCTGCGGGTACGCGATTGTTCCGATCTTCACCTCAGGTGCATCTGGCTCAAACTCACTACCTTTGAACACTTCCGAAGCCCCGCCATATACGCGGTCTCCACTAGAAAGAATATCCGAGAACGCATTGCCGCTTTGCTCTTCTAAGCTTGTGATGATCAACACATTTCCCTCGCCGAGTCCGTGTACAATCTCACCTGAGTAGAAGCTCTTCATCGCACGCCCGAATGGTGAAACGGCAATTTTCGTGAAAGGTTCAATCGGTATGTCGACATACCCGCTTACAATGCCTGCAATCCCGCTGCCACCGCCAGCTGGAATACCTAGATCAAAAGACAACTCGCTGATCAAGGGGTTGTAATTGACATTCAGCTCTGGCATTTGTCCCGGAGCCAAGGTTTTCACTTTGGACTTCGTTACGAATTGACCCGAGGTTTCTTCCCGATACTGACTGGCTTGACCGAGTCGGTACATAACGGACGTATTGTAGACGTATTCACCGAACGGTACTTGCTCAACACTTTCTATGACATAAGTCGGTCCGACTTGGATCAAACAGATTTTGGCCAAATAAATGCACGGCTCCGATGGAGCTTCCAAAGATGCTTCCAAGGATTGCTTCACGAAATCCGACATTAACCGCTCTTTCACCGCTTCGTTCACGATGCTAATCTCGCCAATGGATTGCGCTTGCAGCTCGAGTTGTCTATCATCCAGCTTCAAAGCCCCAGTTCCCGCTTTTACACCGACGGATGCTTTCGCCGCAGCCGTACTATCGGCACGAAGCAGCACCTTCATTTCATATTCGCTCTCTTGTGCATCTTGTGGCTCTTGGAACACAATGGTCGTCCCGTTGATCGCCTCTACACGATGAGCATCAAGCTCATATTGGAAGGTCATTCTGCCCGCTTTCAGCGTTTTCTCAAAACGCAGTGTCATCTCGAACAATTGCCCCGGATTCACATAGCGCGGTGTCGTTTGCAGGACGCGTACCTGCTTATCCTGATACAGTACAACCGTCTGATCTGACAGCGTAGCCAGCGGCAATGAAGCTGGGTCTGGTGCATCCTCCCGGATGAACAGACGATAGCTTTCCAACACACGATTATAATCATTAATTTCGTCCGAACGGACGGAAGAGTTCGCTACAGCGTGGACGGGCTCTTTTTCTTTTTCATCATAGGCAATACACAGGTAAACGTTCTTAGCATACTGATTATTGCTGAACCCATCCATCATAGACAGCTTCATCGTCATCGGAGATGGCACGACAATTTCCCGTCCTAAGGCATCAATGGCGGCACCCATTTCGACCGAAACAGACTTCTCATCCACCGCTACAACCTGCAAGCCAGTTACAACACCAGAACCATGTAGAAGTCGGTTCATCATTCTGCGTTTATCGTTAAAATACTTTTGCTCGGACTCGAAATCTCTGACCGTCAGCAGCTTCCCATAGAAATACCGATTACGTTCAAACGGGTAATAACGTGATTTTTTCATAACGATCCCCTCACCTTCTCTGACTCAATTTCTTTTATTATTCGATTTCGGAATCTAGTCCCAAGCGCGTATGTATATCCATCCGTTTATCACGATCCACATCAATCAGCACCGTATTGTAAGGCATCGACGAGCGCTGATCGAGGGTTAATAAAGTAGGCTCAGACAAGTACGTATTAATACCTAGGTAGGTATGCATATCTGCATACATCCAAGGCTGCAGCACAATCAATTTGCCCTCGGTATAAGCAGGCTTCTGATCTTCAATAATGTGCTCAATCACTAAGCGCTGTTCATCTGTACGCACACTTTCTGGCCTCAGCAGTACACAAAAGGTGTAAGGATTATCGCCATATAACTGGGTGAAAAGCTGCCGCAGCTCTGACGTTTCTTGCATTTGCTTAAATTGAAAATACTCCAATATGAATGGCTCAGCGCCCGTGTAAATGTGGAGCATATTCATCAAGCCCTCGCGCGTTCCCCGCAGCTTGTATAGCTCTGGTGCTCGCTTGATCAGCTCTCTCAGCTTCTTCTCGCCCCAAGCCTCGTGCTCCGTAATAGCAAGCCAACCGCCCAACCATTCCAAGTACGGTCCCGACACCGCATCCGGATCAAAATGGCCCGAAATCCGATCAATCGTATCCTCCATATCGTCAAAAAACGTACTAAACATCGCCAGGAATCGCTCCAAGAAAGGGCTATGCTCCTCATCCTGTTGATACATCGGCGGCAAATAAGCGATCAATGAGGTGCGAGGGTAATACACCCTCAACTTGCGAATAAACG
The DNA here is from genome assembly GCF_052115445.1 of Paenibacillus sp. 2RAB27. Taxonomy (NCBI): domain Bacteria; kingdom Bacillati; phylum Bacillota; class Bacilli; order Caryophanales; family Paenibacillaceae; genus Paenibacillus; species Paenibacillus sp. 2RAB27. The sequence continues at coordinate 180,137 of NZ_JBFRGR010000010.1, read as the reverse complement.
GTGATTTCTGCTCACTGCCGATCAGCTCGATTTTGAACCAGAGATATCGCCCCTTCGCATTCATCAGCAGCGCATCTTTGGGATTCAGAATCGGCTCTGACCAAAGGTCGCGCGTCGCTCTTAGCTTTTCTTTGACCGAGATATCTGGATCCGTGAAATAGCTAGTGAGATTTACGTAATCCCCGTCCACCATCCCTTCACTTTCATCCGAGGCATAATACGAAAACCGAACCTGCGTCTCCTCTGGGATATCTGCTTCCAACCGTATTTTGTGCCACGTCGTCTCCGTCTCCGTCGTATCGAGATCCGCAGAGAAGTACACGGCCTCCGGTAATTGCGTGTCCTCCAGAAGCATCGTTCGAGCTCGAAGGTCCAGCAAGCTAATCTGACCGCTCATTCGATCGAACACGTACAGGCGATTGCGCCCATCCCGTACTAATTTATCCGTTCGTCCACGGAAGCCTGTTACCTTATCCAAGGTGGTACCGTTGCCGCGATATTTTAAAATAAACCGCTCCGTCACACCCTCTTGCTGCGCGTAACCGCTATCCCCTATATAGAGATTATGATTCGTATCAATGGAAATGCCGGCAAATCGCCCCTCCTGCTCCAATTGGAAATGGAACGGCTCTCGCCCATCTTCATGGAACACCGTAACCGACCGAAGCTGGTTATCCAGCAGGGCAATCGTGCCATCTGCCGCCGCAGTAAAATAGCGCTCCTGCAGCTTCGAAATCGGAATGGCCTCCGGCATACGATGGGCGTCATGTTCATACACACGTATCACCTCACCAGCCGAGTTCCACTGTATTATGCCAATCCGACCGTCCTTCGGGACTTCGGGACTTCCATTCATACCAACCGCAATGTCCAAAGGAACCGCTATAAATAGCGTATTCGCAGTTTGAAGCTTCGTATTCAGGGATAGTGGATATAAACTCATACCTTCCCAATCTTGAACCGCCCACATGGTCTGACCATTGGAGATGGAGTAGACAGCAAGTCTTCTCTCCGTGCCCTCGGTCGCATCCGCAATCACTAGAAGATCCGACATCGATGCAAGCATCGCTTCCGAGCTGAATAGGTCGTGACCATGACGAAACAGTAATTCCCTGTGTCGACTTTCATCATCGTAAATCCACACATTCGCTGACTCATCCAGCAAAATTAGCTTCCGCCCAGGCCCTACTGTCATGTCGCGAATAGGCGGAATCCCTTCAAGCTCATCCGTGCGAACGATGCGATGAATGCTGTACTTCTCCGACTGCTGAATCGAAAAACCCTGCTCCACCATATGAACATTCGCATCAAAGCCCTCTTCCCAATCCATTTTCTTGTTTAGCGAAAAAAACGTTTGTCCATCCTGCATCGTTCGTCACCTCTTTTCTATGGTTTACTTCAACTGCTACCTCAACTTTAACTACTGTTAAGTGCTAGGCTACCTACTTCTTTAGCTACTTAACTATCCACACTACTTCTACTTCTACTTCTACTTCTACTTCTACTTCTACTTCTACTTCTACTTCTACTTCTACTTCTACAACTACCTCTACAACTACCTCTACAACTACAACTACCTCTAACTCTACCGCTACCGCCTAACCTGTTCCCCGTCGCCCCAAACAAATTAAATGGATTTTATGTAGCTAATTTTGCTGATTCTCCCCACTTAGGAGCATTAGATGGATTTCCTACAGTTAATTTCCGCCAAAATCCATCAAACCGCCAATCTTGCTCATATTAGCTGTACTTTTTTCATCTAATCGCTAAGTCCCAGGAAATACGGCAAAATTAGCTGTATATTTCACATCTATTTGAAAGCTAGCTACTCAACTGAGCGCTAATCATTCATTTTCCAGCTAGGCACCTACAAATCTGTCTGACTGATCGTCTCGATCTCATGATTGCCAGAGTAGACTAACGCATAAGGCGGGATATGAATATCCCCTGCGCTGTCCTTGTGGAAGCCCGTGCCTTCGGCATCGAGCCAAATATCCTGCACATAGACGACACCTTTGATGCGGGAAATGACGCCGTAAATATCTCCCTTATACACGGTTCGCCCAAAGCGCCAGCCCTCCGCACCCTGCCCATGATCCATAGGTTGAAGCAGATTTTTGAGCTCGAGCGCGATGCGCCGTTGCTCGTTCTTATACTTCGGTTCCATCACCACAACGGCGTGGACGGTGATCTTAATATACTCCGCTGGAATGACATGCAGCTCCGTTGTCAGAAGCCGATGCCGATCCAGATGCAGCTTGATCGTCTGCAAGAAGCCTTTGCCAGCCTTCGGCTTGTCGCTCTCGCTGTAAGGTACAACCACCACGGTCATCTGCGCCGGCGCCGATACCCGCGGGAAATCCCGCATTCCCGGCTTATACAGCGGGATTGCCTTCACCCGCGCGACGCGGAGACCCGGCGCCGCCTTCGCGAGCGCCTCGTAGTCCTCGGCGGTCACCGCGCGCGTTGGCGCAGCCAGCTCGCGCTGCACGCGCAGCTTCGCTTGCGCGAGCGTCTCCGCTTCCAGGCCGCCACGCGCCGGGAACGGATTCGTCACGCTCACGCCTGGCGAAGCCGTGAACCCCGTCACGAGGCCGTCCTTCACGTTGCCTCGCACGCCCCCGCCTGCCTGCAAGGCCAGGAACCGAATGTTCGGTTCCCCGGACTTGCGCGGCACTAACCCCGCTTCGTTATTCCCGAATCGGATCGTGCCTGCGGCGGCGTCGTAGACGTAGTGGCGGTCCGCCCCCTTCGAGTTATCGAAGTCATCCACGGCCGTCCAGTCGTCCCAGACGAAGACATCCTCGCCCCGCGGGCGGGAGCCAACCTGCAGCAGCATGCTGCTAGGCTTGTACAATCGCCCGCGGCTGATCTCAAAGGTCTGCCCAGGCAGACCTTTGCTGCCTCCCACATACCGGCTGTAGTCAAACTCAGCCGTATAAGCAACAAGCCGCACCCGCTGCGCACCCTGCGGCGGGATACTGCCGTGCACCCCGTCGCCGAAGCGAAGACGGGTCGTCCTACGGGCCGAATCCTGCTGCAGCTCGCAGCAGAGATCTGTTGGCCCGCAGGCACTTAAGTCAGCGACCGTGTGCCAGTCGCGCCAACGGCCCTGCTCATCCAGCACCTGTACAGTGTGCAGGCCGTTATAAGCAAGATACGTGCTCAACTCGAAGCTTTGCCTTGGCTCGCCCGAGCTGCTGAAAGCCGTCACCTCGCTAAAGGTTTCCTGCTCCACTGCCTTAACGGCATTGAGCGTGATCTTCTCAATTTTGGGAGCCAGCTCATAGCCGTCCTCCTCCAGTGTACAGCAGATCCAATAGCGGCCACGGTCATCAGCCGGATACAAGGACATCGGCTTCATCTCCGATGTGATGTAAAACTTAAATTCTCCGCTTTGCGATAGGTGAACTGTGGTATCGCTCTTTGCCTCAATCGGCAGCCAGCTCTCCGACTGCCCATCTCCACCTGCACCTGCGAATGACCAAGCAACTTTGGCTGATGAAATCATTGGCGCCATCTTCTCTGCATGATGACTTACAGTCACGGGATAGCGGTCAAACAGATTAAAATAGATCGAAACCTCGGTGTCCATTGGCAATGCCTGATCAAAACCGAGATACAGATGAGCTCCCTTGCGGGCATCAGCACCAAAAGCATAGTAAGCAATTTTGGCCTGATTGTTCGATGTATAATCGGCAGCCGCCGTTTCCGTACGTACGAGCACCTTCTCCAATGCAGCTGGAACTAACTGTACCGTTCCCATCGTCTCAAAACGCAGATCCATCGCGGACAACGGCGTCCCTTTAGGGAGCACAAGTTGATGCGTAGCGCCAGTAAACGTCACATCACATACTGCAGACACCGCATCGCGTGGACGAATTCCCAGCAGCTTCAGAAACTTGCGTTCACTGCGCTCCGTCACCCGATTTAAGTAATACTGTTGCATCTCCGTCATCCATGACATCAGCTCCAACAGCGTAATCCCAGGATCATGCTCATTCTCATCTGTCCATTCTGGGAATAGCTTCGGAATCGACTTCCGAGCCTCCATTACCATTTGTTCAAACATCCGGTCATCTAAATTGGGAATTGGCAGCACTTGTGCTCACCTCCTAAAAGTTTTCGTTTGAAAACTAGCATCGTAATATCATCTATTTCCTAAAGTACGTTCACAACCACCTTGTGCTTTCCGCTCACAATAATGCTATGTGGCAGCGAAGGCAGACGATTAACATCCAGCTCCACGCGCTCGCCGTCTTCAATTTTGAATACGGTCATATACAGCTTTTCGACATGGCTAATTGCCCGAATCGATTTCAACAACGCGTAAAAGACGGAAGGGTGAATCTGCGCACCGATGGCCCAACCTTTATTGTCAAAATTGCCCGTTAACGGGTCAAGGAATCGATTTAATTTCTCAATCGCCTGAATTTCCGTGAGAACGACCGTGTCCATTCCCTCAACAGCGACAATAGCTGAAACCGATATTTCCATATACACCGGCTCAATAACCTGCAAGCGTTCCGGGAAAGCAACCAGGCTTGAGGCACGCCCCAGAATGAATCGTTCTACTTGTTTTTTCAGCTCAGGAAACGTTGAACTGCCCTGTTGGCCTTCTTTTGGCAAAATAACAAGCGTCATCGCTCCGATTTCTTTCTGCATATACGCATTCCGATTCGGAATACACGTCACCTTCGCAATGTTCGGATAGGCTTCTCTAGCCAGCCACTCGTAATCTTTGGACGAAACAGCTCGGTTACGATGCTTCAACATCTCTGGCCCTCGGACTAGCGCAGACTCCAGTTTCTCGGCCTGACAGCCACCCGACGCGGGCTCAGGGTTATACACCTCACCCACGAAAGCAATCGAATCCTGCATCTGATTGATCTGACGAGCAGCGACATTGCCGATTTGGCCCATTGTAACTTGGTAGGTAACTTTCATTTGCTCGAGTCCGCCCTTCGGCGGGTGCATCCCGTGAACACCATCCCCTACACGTATGCGTCCAAAGGTATGATCAATCACATAATGCCGATCTCGGTTGCTCGATAACGTCAAATCACGAACAGAGGTCCAACGAACCCATACCTGCAGAATATTGCCCTCTGAATCCCGGCGAATGTCCATGAGTGGCGTTCCAGATAACTCGTACTCGGAGATATCCTCTTCTGTAATGAACTCCGTCTCATCCACCCATATTTCCTCAGATACGATTCCTTGTCTGCTGAGCTGATATTCCGTTTCTTCCAGTCCTTTGACCTCAGGAACTTCACCTGTAATCGTCTCCTGCTGGAGGACATGAACCGTATTTATATATACGCCTTGAATCGTCGGAATCTGTACACGCCCCGTCACATCATCATAGATATCATCCCGATTCGTAGCCCGAATCCAGTAGCCCTCTTGACCGAATAGTGAAGCGCCTGCATAATCAGATGGACCCACGAACTGCACTGTGCCGCTTTGCGTCAAACCATTCGTTTCATCGATAACCTTGAGTGCCACCCACTCCGGTGGCGTACCTGGGAGCAAACCTGCTCGCAAATACTCCCACTCTAACATAGGGACGTCATGCTCCGAGAATCGTTGTTGTTTGATCGAGACGAATATCGAAATAGGACCTTTCACAGGCGGTGTATCAAAAGAGAAACATAACGCTGGATGGTTGCCTTCCAAAGGCTGGAAAGGTTCAAATCCGCCTGCCAATTGACGGCTATGTTTGGTCCGTTCCTCGAAAACTGTGTTATTGAAGGACAAACAACGATCTGCTTGATACAGACGATCCTCATATTCGTACGTCAGAGCTACGTCGTCAATCCAAGGTGATAAATATAAAGCCTGCGCGATATACGCATTTTCGATATGTAAGATCCGTGCTCGGATCCAGCGATTCTCATTCCCGTTCACATAGGTAGCCTGAAGATCAGGCGGACAGCGGAACTCAACCTCCTTGCGAACCTTTTGCTGCACGGGGTAGTAGAAGAGCTTCTCCGCATCCTTGCCCACATCAAGCCGCACCCACGTTGTTCCGTTCCAATATTCCCAAGCCACTTGAAGAACTGTCACATGCACAACAGGTGCTTTATCGAACTTGTTCTTCTTCATGACCATTTTCCAGTCAACTTGATCTGCGTTTTCCGCCCCAAAACGATTCTCAATCGCCTGCAGCCCGAAGCTCAACTTAATGTCACCATTGGTTTTCGTAAACACTTCCTGACTGCCAATATAAAAGGAGCCATATAGAGCGAATTGATCACCAAATGGATAGAACCCCGAAGGATCCGCATCAATATCATTGTAAAACATTTGATCAGGCTGAATACCGCCCGTTTCGAGTGTATCTACATAGTCTGTTTTGAAAGAGATATGATCCATAGAAAGCCTGCTGTCCGCAAGCGTCGTACCACCAGATTGGAGTGGCTTTAATCGGCATTGAATCCAGCGACCGCTTTGGCCATTCACTTCTTTGAGCGCAAGCTCTTCACGGACACTTTTGAGCAAAATAACCCGATTGCCCTGCGCCTTGACGGCATCAAATGCTTTCCAACCATGGGCTGTTGCATACAGCCATTCCGTAAGCTCGGGATCTGCGAGTTGACTCACCATCCCGAACTCCTCAAACCGTTTCGTCGAATTACGGAATTCGATCTCAATCTGTGCCGGGTTGGTTACCGTGAAAAGGGAACTGTGCTCCAAATACAAGGCATGCGCCTGTAAATTGTCTCCATCCTGCAACCGGAATAGCTTCTTCGGCATCGCGTAACCTTGACGACTAGCAAGTAAGAAGTCATCCGTGATCCGGACAATGATATCCTGTTTACGACTCGTCACATACATACTCGAGAGAACGGCCGGCGTCAGCAAGGCGCTGCGTGCCGTTTCATATAGAATCGTATCGGCCTCTATTGAAGCGGCAATTTGTGTMCCCGCCGAAATAAACACAGATTCTTTCGTTCCTTCATTTAATGCAAATGTCAGGTAACTGCTAGCCGGTCTTGCTGGAAGCAGCGTGACATCGAACATGTTTAGAAAAGAGATCAGGTTCTTCGTCGGTACTCGATTCAATCGTTTAATATTGTCGTGAAACATATCCGCAAACATCAGGAATAAGGCTGAACCCGGATCTGGATTCTCAGGTGTAAATCGCCACTCCGGCGTATAATACGGCGCCATTTCCTTCATTTGGGCGATCAGATCAGGTATGTCTCTGGGATCAATTTTGGGAGGTTGCACAGCTCCACCTCCTCTCTGCACGTATCGTCATCGCTTCCGCATCCTCTTTCTATTTGGAACCTTCAAATAAATAAAACGGATAAACTTGGTTAAACAAGTTGTTCGTTGTACGTACTTGATAAGCAATATGAATCATGACTTTAGCGGGGTCATCCGCTTCTGGAATGGCTTTCACTTCAACCTCGTGAACCCTCGGCTCCCAGTTGCGAATGGCTTCTTCAATATTCGTTTGCAGCAAATGAAGCGTCGTATCATCGGTTAAACCGAAAATAAATTCCTGAACGCCGCACCCAAAAGCAGGGCGCATGACGCGTTCACCTTGTGTGGTGCCCAAAATGACGCGAATCGCTTCAGCGATGTCTTCCTCATACTCGGACATTCGGATTCTTCCTGTTGCAGGATCAACCTGAATCGGAAATTTCCATCCTCGTCCCAAAAATGCTTCCGACATCTCGCCACGCCCTCTCGCTAATTGATTTTGACACTAGTTAATTTTCACCATACTACCTTTGATGTTAATGATCCCATCTGACTTCAGGTCCAGTGTTGCCCCTGCCTTCAGCGCCATGGTAGCGGATGCTTCTATGTTAATTTGTGTAGATTTAATTTTGATTTCTTTCGTACTTTCAATGCCGACCTCGCCCTTGGCGTTCAAAGTGATCTTCGAAGTTTGGCTGACGACCGAAATTTCATTCGCCGATCCGCCTTTAATCAGAATCTTATTGTTCCCGCTGGAGTCAGCAATCGAAATACTGTCATCTTTGTCCTTTAGTTCAATGATTTGACCTTTTTTCGTCTTTAGCGTGATACTCTCATCACCGCTTTTATCATTGAAGGAAAGCTCATGACCGGAACGTGTCTTGATCATGCGCAGATCATTTTTATCTGCTGGAGGAGGAGGCATATTTTTAGGATTCCACAGCATTCCGATAACGAAAGGCATTCGAAGTTCACCCATATGAAAGGCAACCAACACCTCATCTCCCACCTCAGGAATAAAAAGACTGCCCATGTTTTTACCGCCCATTAACGTCGCGATACGGACCCAGTCTGTCTCCGTTTCGGTTTCTTGCATCGGCAGCTTAAGCTTCACACGCCCCATTTTATCAGGATCGGTGTTATTCGTAACCACAGCCACCATGACGCCGCCAATCTTCTGGCTGGCAAAGTCGGATATACCACCAATTGTTATATCGGGAGTTTTGAACATTAGACCGCATTCCCTCCCAGTTGAAAACGAGTTGTATAACCTTCATCATCGAAAATGTGGGTCGCTCCCGTAATATAATACGATTGGTCAAACGTCTTGCCAACACCACTGAGCTTGATATAGCGTCCGGCGCGAATCTCTGGAATCCCAATGCATTCCCCGCTGCCGCTAACCAGCTTCATAGCTCGGCGATTTAATATCGCATCTGCGTAGCTTTTCGCTTCCTCCACAGAAGTTACATTCGTATACATATGCTCGATGAATTCACCTTTTGAGCCTAAAATATCCTTGCCTGTTTTGCTGTTGCTTCCGAGCTTCGTCACGCTGGCAGACTTGCCTTCGATGACTTTTAATTCTTTATTATCCCAAGCTCGCACGGTTACACCCGTAATTTGCTCGGCTAAATTGTGATCTATCATTAAACTGCGGAGTGTCTTCCCCATTTCCAGCGTCATCACGGCAGTCATGGCCGTTAATGGCTTACGGAAATACAAATTTTTCCCCACAACGAAGAAATCATAGTTAACTAAATTCGCTAAATTTTGAATGAAGTGATAGTCATTGATCTGACTCTGTGAAAGTGCCGGAAATTCCGTTGTTGTGGCATCCACGTTTGTTTTGAACCCATATGTTTTGGCAATCTCTTCAACGACGTCACTGTATTTCTTCTTATTCCAAGAGCGAGACTTCGTCCCTTTCATCATGAGATAAGAAATATCCATCCCACGCACAACGAGACCAGGGGCGCCGTCTTCTGGAAAATCTACAACGACGGAAGTAATTTGTCCCGTAAAAACAGGTGTGAATTTATCTACATAACCTAAGCCAATATCAATGGCTTTACCTAATGTGAAGGTAGATAGCCATTGGAAATCATTCTTTGTAATATCGTATGCGTTAGCTACTCGAAAAGAAAAAGAGTCTGCCGTACCATCAATCGTTGTCTCCACACGTAGATTATCTAGTGCGATATCATCCGACAATTTCGTGCCATCCACTTTAATATCGTAATAAGGGGCGTAAAAATCACCATATTTTTTGGCCAGGTCGTCAAAGGTAAAAGAACTCGTATCCAGATCTAAGGCCATCGGCTTAATCCAACCGCGGAACTGAAATGCGGCGTCCCGTGGCTACTTTCATTGGATTATCGATCCCATTCGCCTTGGCAATTTCTCGCCACATCGTTGGATCCTCGTACTCATTAGCAGCTATCGTCCACAGTTGATCGCCTTGGTTAAGCATCTTCAACTTCGTTCGATCTGCCGAATGACGCGGAATTTGCTTCAGTTGATCTTTCTTGCTTAGGGTAGATTTAAACGTCACCTTCAGCTTAGCGCGAACTGGAATGCCTGTATCCAAGAACATGGTAAAATGCTGATTCACATTCACAACGACTCCCTTGAAATCCAAGGAGCCCCATACAAACCGGCAAAGTGGCGGTGCATGGATCTCCTTCTCAACATCAAGTAGTCCTGAAATTTTCGTCGTCAACTGACGGACGTCTGTCCCTTTTTCATAGGTGTCAAAGAAAAAATCCATGGTGAGTGACGACGTCCCCCCGCTCACGAATTGAGCGATTGGCATGGACAGACCCGGCACTGTTTTCCAAGAATACTCATTACCAGTGTCGATTGTATACTCGCCCGGATTGAACATGACCTGTACATTTTCGGTTTTACTGCCTTTGTGAACGATAATCATTGCTTTCTTGAGTGCCATAGGAATCTGTCCTTTCTGTCATATTGATATAAAATAACTGGCTACACCGTTTTCTTGGTGCGAGTACATTGTGATGGTGTTAGTCGGTTTTATCGACTAACTCCACTTCATATAGAGCTATATAGCCGACTTACTATGTGAAACTTATATACCTCGGCGTTGCCGTTCGAATTTCATTTTTTTCTCGATTTCGCGGTACACTTTGTCCGCGATTTTGGAGATATCTAGCTGTGGAAGCTGTTTAATCAGCTCTTTCAGCTGTTCTTCACTTAGCTCCGGCGGCGTCTGATCGACTGGCACTGTTGGTGTTGGTTCTGAGTCTGCGCTCGTTTTGGTGCGCAGCCAGTCCATGTCGAGCGGCGCGTTCGCAAGCTGACTCGTTGGTGCTTGTTTATGCTCCAGCATGCTGAGTGGTGAAGCGAGATGCTCTTGACTTGCTGATTGCATCGGCACGCTTATCATTGCTGTGCCTTGGTGGCTTGCGCCAATGGACGGCTGCTGCGTGCGGGACTGCATCGGCACGCTCATCACTGGCGTGCCTTGGTGCAGGTCGGCGCTGCCCTGCATGCCGCCGACGGTTCTGGCAAGCCGCTGCACCTGCGTGGGCAGCGGCTTGGTTAATGCAGCAGCAGCCCAGCCTTGGCTGCTGCTGTTCGTGATGCTGGCGCCGCTCAGCGCGCCAGCTGTTGCTGCGGCGGCTCCGCCAGAGGAAGCCGCCTGTATAAGACTGCCCGTCCCGCGGGCGGGCAGTCGGTGTTCCGCTGCGGCAGGCGAAGCCGCAGCCATCCCCGCAGGAGCAGCGCGAAGCGCTCCTGCGCTGCTCGCCAGCAGCGGCATGACACGCGGTGTCATGCTCGTGCTCTGGCGAGCCCTCGGCACGCGTGCGGCGCGCGCGACCGAGACCGTCTCTGCGGCCCGCGAAGCGGCCGCAGGCTCTAACCCTTGTGCGCGCTCTTCTACCTGCGCGCTCACCATTGCCCTGATGGTTTGCTCCGCCGAATCCACTTGCAAGCGTTCCGCTTCCAAGCGATGCTCCGAACCATGTGCTTCCCGCATAGGCGCTCGCTCACTGCCATCGACGACTATGCGTCGCTGAAGATGTTCGGCTTGCGCCCGGGTCCAGTTCATTGCTCTACGACTTGGTGATACTTCACCATCAGCCCCCTGCAAAACTCCTTGCCTGATATCCTGGGCAGATGCTTTATTGATTAATTGCCTAATTCTACTCTCACTCGCCCGTTGAATTAGATTGCCAGTACCAATACCTGCTGTACCTGATATCCGGTTCGAACTTCCCAACATATTCTGACTAAGCGTCTGATGGTTTGTAAGATCAACAGATCGATTAATCGGAGATGAACCTGTTGATCTACCAGAAGCGCGTTGCACGGAACGAATCGGCGCTGAATCAACCGTTCTGTCCATCCGTCCTTCAGTCCCACGTATAGCAACTTGTCCTGCATTCCGCCTAATTTCGTTCTCAGATGATCTTTGCACGAGATTTCTACGTGCGAATTCACTTTCACCTATTACTCTAGGTGATTGAACGTTGTCTGCTGCTTGATTAGCTCTTCTTACCTGAAGGCCGTTCGTACTCCCTAGTGAACGCTGAACGAGCTTTCCTAATACTGAGTTGCTTATACTTCTGGCTTGCAGGAGGTGTTCAAATTTGTTGTTCGGATTCGATTGTCTGCTATTTTCAACAAAAGTCGGTTGTTGTACAAGCTGCCCTCGCACAACCTCTCTTGCCGGCTGGTTAAATTGTGTGTCGACCTCGCCATCTATTCGGCTCAATTGGATCTGTGTAGCAGCATCGGAATTTTGTGGTTCAATATGTGCATCAGTCATTCTGCTAGTTGAAATTGGATTCTCACTGACCGAAAAAGCGCGTGCTCCTACTTCCCCTGTCACAGCTTCTCTTGTTCGTTCAACGCCTTCAACGCTATTCGACTGTCTCTCGTCCTTCAGATCMGCATCAGCTAACTGCTGCACGTTTCTTTGCTGTGCACCACTAGTCATTTCCAATGACTGCGTATCATGTGATTCACTAGCTCGTCTTGTTACCGTACCATTCTCGATTCGCCCGGCCCGTAGCGTAAGCTGACTTCTCATCCATGCACCAGTTGTGCGCGCAATCGTAGAATCACCCTCGCTGCTTGTTGAAGATGATTGGTTGCGAGAGCTAAGGTTTGGTTTTCGAGCTATAAACTGTCCTAAGTCGATTTTTCGCTGTATACTAGCTTGCTGCTCCTTCACCTGATTAACTCGAGATGGGCTTCCTGCTCTCCTAACTATATCAAGAGGAATATAACTAGCTGGCTGAACGATCCCAACAACCGCTGTTTCATTCGTTGGTTTGTCAGTAGCCTGTTCACTGACACTTGGTTGTATTTCACTTGCTCCCACAGCACTGTGAAGCCTATTCTCCCTCGACGCTTCTGTTGAAATCAGACTGCCACCCTCTTGCACCAAACTAACTGGTTGGCGTAATCTGCGTTGAAGCAACTGAGGGCCATTCATGGCCGCTTTGCTTGAATTCACGAAGGTCAAGCTGCTTTGTGCTACCTTTGCTGCGATTTCTGCAGCTAAGGTTTGGCGGATTGTCATCCCTTGTGGACCCGAACCTGCATGGTCCTCTCGTAAACCAGACTGTTGTGGATCTGCCATCCTGTTGTTGCTTATTCCGGATTGGCGTAAAGTAGTGCGTAATAAACGAACAACTTCTCTATTTTCTGTGCTTCTCTGTTGTATGGGTGTTGAAAGCAACGTTCCTATGGATCGAACGCTCGCTTCTGCCATTTTAGCTGAAATCTCAGAGGTTAACTTCTCAGTGGGTTGCTTGTCACTCACCACTAGCCTATTGCTTTGAATCTGGTCTTCTTGTTTAATCGGATGTTGTCTAGTTTTGTCTTCTTGTAACCCTTGTGTAGCAGCAGAAGGAAGGAATTCATCCCTCAATCTGGTCTCTACAGGAATTGCTCTTTGCGGTTTACTTTCTGATACATCCTGCTCTCGTTGGATAGGTAAGCTTTGACTATCTACGCTTCGATTTCCCTGCTGACGGTGCAGCCGATTACTTCCTCGCTGTTCCTTTCCAATCGATGTTCGACTAGTATTCCTAGGAACTATGGCGGATTCTCCTATGCGCTGATCTCTAAGCTTACTTGTAGATCTAGCCAACACATCTGAACCTATATCAGGCTTAACTACGTTTACTGATAATTGGGCTGAAGCCTTATTCGTTACGACTTGCAAGCCATCTTTGTTAACACTATTTGTACTCCTAATGGAAAAATCGTTATTAGAAGAGGGTTGTCTTTGTATAGTAACGAGCTGCTGCAACCAGTTCTCGTTGCTTTGAATTTTCTGAGCTTTTGGACGATTTTCCATAAGTGCAGGTTTTCTGTACACCTGACTTGGGTATGCTGTCACAACCTGAACAGGTTCGGATGCTACTCTTTCCTGCTCTGGCAATCCCACAGTCTCAGAATCGGATGTCGTCTTCTCTAAGGATTGCTCATCCATAGGAGTAGGCGCGATCTCTGAGGATCCAACGATTGTTTCTTTCGTTGTTTCTGTATTTGTCTGTTGGACGCTGCTATTTTTGCGTGGTCGTCCTCTTTTTCGCTTAACAGGTTGCTCAAGCGGTTGCAAAATCACGGACTCTGCAATATCCACACCCTGCTTTTGTTGCTCTAGCTTAGCTTGTTGCACTGGTTCTTCAAGGTTTACCTGCGCCCCTAGACTTACCTGAGGCTCACGTTGTAAGCCAACTACTTGGTTGTTTTGCGTTGCATGTAGTTCCGGCAATTCCTGATGATTCTCTCTAACTTGTCGCTGCTGAAAATCTTGTCGTTCCCGCTCACGCACTAGATTAGTAGTCTGCTCATTCTCTTGTGAAATTTGTGACTGAGCTTGCGTAAACTGTTCATGAGCTTCCTGCTGCTCTCGTGGTTCTACTCTTTGTATTCGTTGCAACACTTCTTGTTGCCCTTGCAATTCTTCCCGTTGTACCCGCTGTTGCACTTCCTGCTGCTCTTGCTGAATACGCAGTTGTTCGATCACTGGCGACTGACTTAATGCCGCTTCTTGTAGCCGTATTTCATTACGTTCTTGTTGTAATCTCTGGACGACTTCCGTTAATGTGCCTTGCTCTTGCAACACGTGTGAAGACGGCTGTGGTTTAGCGTCTTCCTGTTGATCACCTGTCGTACGCCAAATCTTCGTGCTCGTATCAACTCCCCTATTTCTAGAACGACTAGGAGTAGATGGGCTTGCAGAAGCATGCATAGATCTAGGTAACTTTGATGTTAAGCTTGCAGCATTTATCGCCATTGGTTGTAGGCTGGAAGAAAGAAAACCCTTCGCAATGGAAGATTCACTTCTTCTTGTGCGTATAGAGCCTTCCACCTGATCTTGCTCAGCGGGCTGTCGTTTGCTGACTTGAGCATCCTGCCCTTCAGCATGTTTGCTCAGCAAACTACGAATAAAGCGAACTGTACCTGGTGATGACTCTTCCGAAAAAGGACCTTCTCCCAGCTTTAACGATCTTCTAATTCCAATGGTTTGAGAATCTGTAGAGCTAGATCTTGGCATCTCAGAATCACTCATCTTGTGCGAACCTTGCTGTGTCAACCCGCGGTGACTCATTGGCGTCTGCGTTACCTCTTGCAAAATCAGTTTAGCCACATTGAGAAAAGAAGGATTCGACTGCAGCATGCTCTGCCTAGATAAACGGGCACCAGCCTCATCGTCATTTCGTCCCAAACTCAACTTCCCAGATTGGAACTGTTCAAGCCAAACGGAAGTACTCCGAATGGCTTCCACATGCTGAGCAACGTTAGAATGATTCGCCCTAGCTGTTGGATGACCATCCTGCTCACTTAAACGGACTAGACCATTATCCTTGTTGTCACGCAAAGTTTGTTTATATAATAAATTCACTGTTTTCTGGCTACTATTTGTTCTGTGACCTGTATGTTGAACGCCATTCACCATAGGGCTCGGTTGATTCATCTTGCTGCTTGTAGAATGAGCTAACATACCTATCGAAGCAACGAGCTGCCTCATCGAACGCTGCATAATCGGTGAGTTTCGTTTATTAACGACGTTAATTGTTTCTTGGTTAGACTGTGCAAGATTACGTTTAGCAGCATGAATCATTTCTTGTTCCGCTAGGATTTGGGCTGCTAATTCCTTCTCCTTCTTGCTCTTACGTCCCCTCTTCTTCTTGACAGGCGCATCAACGGCTGCAGACATATGTTCAGAGGACACTCTTTTATCATCCTGAAGACTTTCATCTATAAGGACTTGCTTTGGTAACCGATATCCACTTTGTTGTACTAATTTCTGAATTTGCTGAATCGTTTGCTGCTTTGTTATTAGAGGTGCTGATTCTGGATGTTTCAAGCTTTGCAGTTGTAGCTGTAATTGCAGAATCCATGCCCGATCATTCGGGTCCTTGATAGATGCTATTTCTTTGTCTGTCAGTAATCCCTTGCCCTTAAAAATAAGAGCAAACATACCTAAATAATTATTCCGATCGAATCCATACTTCCCCATAATGCCAGAGGCAAATTGCTTCGCTTGACGAGAAGTCTGGCCGACAGTATTCGTGCGTTTACCTTCAGCAAAGCGTAACGAACCCTTCTTCTTGTTCCCACGGGGTTTATGCGATTGTCGAGAGTTCATGAACAATCCCCCTAAAAGTTTTCGTCAGAAAACTGACTTCGTAAGCATAATCTTAAGTTTTACTGTAGCAATAACGTTCTGCGATCATCTTATTTCACGGAAAAATACGGAATCTATCCAAATAACGTTATGGTAAGGTGCTATTGCTCTTCTACAGGCTCATTATCAACTTAAAAAGTAGAAATAGCGTTATACCATCATTCTATTTTACTTGAAAATGTACTAGTGAACCGAATAACGTTATGGCATCATCTTACTTCTTAAAAATCGTCTTCAACCCTGCATGCACCAATTCGATCGACTCGATCGCCACATTGGCACTGCCTGCATTGAGGTCTGGTCCGTTCCATTTCACAGGAAATGCGCTTGTGAATTCCCAACGGCACATCTCTTTGCCCTCGACGTTGTACAAAAGAATAGAGCCATTCTTGCGACTAATTTTGCCTTGTGCAGCATTGTTGTACCAATCCCACAATTCGCTGGCGTTGCTGATACCTCTCTTGAGCACAATGTTCGGGTACTTCGTATGTTGAACCATGTAGTGTGGATGGGTGTTCAAGCCACCTTCCCAATACGGTTTTACTTCGATCTCTGATTTCATGCCCGTCACCTCGGAGAAACCTCCGACGATCAATCCATCGAGCTCAACGAGAAAACGAAAGTTGCCGCCTACATTATGCAATTTGGATGAACTCTTTGCCATTGTTTGTTACTCACCTCTTACCGAAACACATCAAACGGATTGTCTGGCTGTTTTTTATCTTCTTCGTTCAAATTACGGTTGATGCGGGAAATTTCCTCGCACCACGTACGGCGTTCACGGTGTTCCATGGACATAATTTCATCATGTGACCAATGAAAATAATAAGCAATGAAGCCTACTTCTTCATATATTTTGTCAATGGGGTAGCCCGTTACGCCATCTCGTCCAAAAAAGACACGTCCACATCGAACTCATGCTCACATTTTGGGCAGCTAGTATGAACCCTTGGTGCGTCCATTTCGTTAATTTGACGATAGAAGTTTTGCAAGAATGCTAAATCTGCTGTGAAGAACTTCTCAACGACTCGAGTATCAATCGCACGCAAGTCCCCTAAATTTGTAATGACACGTGTAAGCAAAATGATCGTTAAATAGCCTGGATTTTGCTGAACACGCTGGTCACGCATCGGTAAAATTTCATCCGCCGCTGTCGCTAAGCGCATAACACCTTTTTTGTGAAGCGTACCATTGTCATCTACATACCCTCTAGGAAGTTCAAATTCATATTCTGTTTTGAAAGCCATGATGTCTTTACCTCCTTCGTGGTTACAAACAATAAATTCTTCTATTTTAACAAAAAGAAGAGTCAGGAACCGGAGGTATTCGCTCCGGCACCTACTCTAACTATCGTAGATAGCAAAAGTATAATCTATATACTTTTCACTTCGTATCAACCTTGACAAACGCTTTCGTCCCTAATGGACGACGGTTTCGTTTATCCTCGTTTACTTCGTACGTGTCATACCTTCATGTGCAAGTTCTAAGCTCTCGATGGCAACTTCGTTCCCAGTCCCTTTGAAGCTTGGTGCTGAGTACTTGGATGGCCATGCTTCGATAACCTGCCAAGTAGCTACATCTCCGCCCTCTTCGTTGATCGCGATAATCGTAACCGTTTTGCGGGAGATTTTACCTTGAATGGACTCTGACATCCAGTTGTACATATCCATGGAGTCTGTAACTCCCCATTTCAATGAGATGTTACCGTATTTAGCAAGACCCGGAAGTTTCCGAGGCGTGATGGTTTCGTTTCCTTCTCTGTATTCAATTACCGATAAGGAAGCATCAAATCCAGAAATTTCGCTGAATCCAGCTTGTTGAATACCTTCTACTTCAATTCTAAATCTAAAATTGCGGTATGGATCCCTACGTTCGCCAGCCATAATATACCCCTTTCCTAATATGCGTAATATCTAACGTTAGACTATTCTTCTCTTGTTTTCTGAGTAATACGGAAGATCACGAACTCGGCAGGTTTCACCGGAGCAACCCCGATTACGCAGATCAGTCGACCATTATCGATGTCATCCTGTGTCATTGTGCTGCGGCCAATATTAATGTAGAACGCTTCAGAAGGACTTCCGCCCATCAAAGCACCATCTCTCCACACCCGCGTCAAGAACGCATCAATCGTCCGCTGTACACGTGCCCAAAGCTGTTCGTCATTCGGTTCGAAGACAACCCAGTTCGTGCCGTTCTTGATGGACTCTTCGATAAAGATGAACAAACGTCTTACGTTCACATATTTCCATAAACCGTTCGACGATGTTGTACGAGCACCCCATACACGAATACCTTGTCCAGCAAAATGACGGATCAAGTTAACGCCTTGTGGGTTTAGAATATCTTGCTCGCCTTTGTTATATTGGCAATCTAGGCCAACTGCTCCGCGAACAACTTCATTCGCTGGCGCTTTTTGAACACCACGGGATTGGTCGGAACGGGAGTAGATACCGATGACGGAACCAGATGGCGGTATGTAAATATTGCGTTTATCTAATGGATCGAAAACTTGCAACCACGGGTTGTACATCGCTGCATAAGAGCTGTCAAAGATGTTGCGGTGTGTCATAACATCCGCTACCTTGGTTTTCTCGCGTGGAATATCGAGAACCGCAAAGCGGCTGCCCAAGTTTTCACAGTGCGCTACAAGGGATAATTGAACCGTCGGCTCAGTTACACCTGGAATCGCAATGATGGACACGACATCGTTATCGATGAAAGACTGAATCCCTGTACGTTTACCAGGACCACGGTCAACACCCATGTAAATATCAGGCGTTACATTCGCGATGGAACCGTTGCTGCCGCCAGACAAAGCGATTTGGAATTTGCCAGCTGTTTCGTTCTCGCCGGAAAGCACCTCGAAAGGAGCGATTGCGCCAAGATCTTGACCTTCTGTCAAGTCCTTCACCGTAATAATGTTGGAACGGGAAACGATTTTCTCAATGTGATTCGCTGCCGTAATGTTCAGGGATACCTTCTCATACGTCTCAGCTTCGTCACCATAGAATACGTGAAGCGTGAATTCACTTGTCGTTAATACTTTAGATGGAAGTAGTCCGCTATCAACTACATCGCCATCAAGAGCCTCAGACAGAGAGATAATGTTATCTTGGGAAGCGACAACTTTGCTGTATTGTTTCACGCCTGCTGCTTCAAAAGCAACAACGTCGCCAACGTTAAAGCCAGCGTTGTTTTTCACGCGATATTGTGTTTCACCTAGCACTTCATAGATTTGCGTCTTGGCTTTGCTAGCTGGCACAACCACGATACGAACTTGATTCCCCCATGTTCCAGGGTTCTTGGAAGCAATCTCAATAATTGCTGATTCTTTATTCGAAGCCGCTTTGTTCGTTGCTACTTTCGCGTCAGTTGGCGCTACACGCATTACGAAACAGCGATTACCTCCGTTTAAGTAGAAATGCTCTACTGCATAAGAAAGGAAACGATATTCGCCGAATTCATTCTCGGACAAGTAGCTCCCGAATAAACGGTGGAAATCAGCTACGCTCGTAACCAGTTGAGGGACACCTTCAATTTCACCTCTTTGCGCAAGCCCTATAAACCCGGCCGTACTTGTGCTTGCACCCTCAAGCGGTTGTGCTCCGCTGTCAAACTCTTCCACATAGACTCCAGGTGATAAATAGTCAGCCATTGTTCCCCAGTTCAGTCAGATGGCACTGCTTACTTATTAAATATGGCCAAAGACATGAAACCAGTTCTCTCCTTTCTGCTTGTCATTTTGTATAGAAGATGGACGTGTCCATTCTACTAATTAGGGTTACGCGAGATGTATCGTGCCAAGGTTAGTTGTTGTGCCTTCTACTACTGCGAGATCCTTGATCTTATGCTCGCTATCCATCCCATACGTGATAACCAACTCGGTATGAAACGTCGGGATCCGATTACCTCGAAAAGCAATCACAACCTCTCCACGTTCCGTACTACGGGTTTCTTGAATGGGAAGCAGCATCGCGCCACGAGAATACGATTTCGTCAATGGATTCGCAAGTCGAAACCGTTTCTGGTGCTCCAGCACTTCGGAAATGCGGATGACTTCTTCCGCCGGTTGGGAACCTCTCCCTCGCAGCAGGTACACATCACCAACTACAATGCCTCCTGTAAATGAACCTAATGCCATTTCATTAGCACCTTTGTCGGCTTGATCCACCATAACGCGCGCGCGTGCACAGTCCTCCGTCAGCACGGTTGACTGTAAGTGAGCATTGCGAATTGGAGAGCCAGCTGCGTTCTGAAGCATGAAGCGAATCAGTCCTGCCCCTTGAGAAAAAGGGTACGAAGGTAACGGTTTCATTTGAACAACTTCGATAAAATTGTGTGCGTTAACTGTGATGTTGGTTTGTTCTTGAAAATAATACTCGCTATGTACCGATAAACGGTATTCGCCGGGGGATAAATCGTTGAATATATAGGAACCATTCGATTTACGAATTGCTTTCGAACGGGTGCCTTCTAGGTGAACTGTGGTCGTGTTGCCAAGAGGAGCTTGAGAGGTTAGTGCGTCAATCACACACACAACCAGGGAAACGCGGGATCTCAATTGTGAAATTCGAATCTGATCCACGTGTGGAATCCTCCTAACCTTGAATACGAAAATCGGTTTCCGAAACCCTTTTTGTTGTTTTGATGCGCGTAGAATCAATATGTACAGGCCCCACCGTGTAAGCAACGGAGAGTCTGTAAGGGGTGTCTGAGAAATTCCACATATTCATGAGGCTCTCGCCTTTAAAAGGATCCATGATTATACGAACTTCTTCATCTTGCTCAGCTAATGTGCCCACTGTCATCGAACCTCGAAGGATGGAATGATCGTAGAATACTTGCATCGCTCTGCCTAGAATGCGATGCTCATCCAACGCTCGCGAAGAAAGCTCAGCCGGCGATTGTACCGTAACCATGTAACTTAAATCGACAACCATCGGAGGAAACTGTATTTCGTTCGTCCCTCTAGCAATCATATGGGTTTGGCGATTATTGCCGCTCTCACGAACATTATAAAGATAGAGTGAAAGATAGAAATCACCTTTATCTACAGGCGATGCGAGACCAATCATTTCTGGTTGCGGAATGGGATCTGGGGTCATGTTTTCTCTAAGTAGCTTGACTAAAGATGCACTTACATCAGCGATGACAGAATAATTGCCTATGAGTGTCACTTCCTGCCTCTAAATACCTATAAATCTTGTAAAAAAGATGCTTAATCTGTCACTTTGTGTATCTTTTTCTATTATAAATCTAAACCGTCAGGTTGACTATAGGATTCTAGTATTTATTTAAGCTTTTGTCCCGAAAAATGGCGATTTTTGGCTGAAAATCGGTGTATACAACCGACAAAGGACAATCTTACAAAATTGTAAAATTGCCCTTTATCTGCCTGTTCTAGTAATCCTCCCACTCCTGTCGTGCGAGAATTTTACCCGATTTCTGCAACTCATGCCGAATTGATTTGATAATATGCTGCATTCGGATGGATTCACCCGCTTCAGCTGCCAAAAATGCAGAAGAGAGAACGACATTCTTGATATTCCCTCCCGCAATCTCGTATCGCTGTGCGAGATATTTGAAATCCACATCATGGCTAAGCGGTGCAGCTGGCGGAAACATCGACTGCCAAATTTTCTCCCGATATTCACTATCCGGAAATGGAAATTTAATGACATAATTGATCCGCCTCAGAAAGGCCTCATCAATGTTATTTAATAGATTGGTAGCGAGCACCGTGATCCCTTGGTACTCCTCCATTTTTTGAAGCAAATAAGCCGTTTCAATGTTCGCATACTTGTCGTGTGAATCTTTCACTTCGGACCGTTTCCCGAAAAGCGCATCCGTCTCATCGAAGAACAGCACCGCGTTGCTCAGCTGCGCTTCTTCGAATATTTCGTGCAGGTTCTTCTCGGTTTCACCGATGTATTTGCTGATCACCTGCGAGAGGTCAACCTTATACAGCTCAAGCTGCAGGTCACCAGCTACGACTTGTGCCGACATCGTCTTCCCGGTGCCCGGCGGACCGGCGAAGAGCATGCTGAGCCCTTTGCCGTAGGCCAGCTTCTTCTCGAAACCCCAATCGTTGTACACGACGCCGCGATACTTCACTTGATTGCACGCATTGCGGAGCTGATCCTTCTGCTCGGGTGGGAGGATCACATCCCCAAACCCATAGCGAGGCTCAATGCGGGTCGCTTTGCGCTCCAGCTTGTGCTGCACCTGCTGGTAGCACGCCTTATACAGCGCGTCGCTGCGCAGCAACGCGCCTGAACCACCATCTCTGGCAGCTGCATCCTGCCAGGACGAGTACCCGCGCGCCAGCGAGAGCGCGCGGCGTATTTGCCCCGGGGTGAAGCGGAATTTACCGCTCATCACCCGATAGTCCACATCCGCGCCGGCGCCGATCTCCTCCGCGAATGCCCGCCAAAGGCGCTCGCGCCCGCCTTCGTCAGGCACGGTAAGTTCATGCTCAAGGAGCAGCCGCTCCTTGGGCTTCCAGCTTAGCCGGTTGAATCGCCCGGCTAAGAGAAACACCATGCCGCCATAGCCGTCGAGCAGCTCATGGAACCGCCCGAGCCGCTGCTGTGCAGCCAAGTCCGGCTCTGCAGGGTAAAGCACCTCCAGCCGTGTGAAGCACAGGATGGCTTGATGAAGAATCGCTTCTCGGATAATAACGCTAACCTGATCTTCAAAGCTCGCAGCATGCAGCTGCACATCAGCAAGATCTACCAATAGCAGCGGCTTATGGAAGGAGCGGCTGAGATGCTTCACGTGCAGCTTTTTGCCAGAACCAGCATTCCCCCAGAGATGGAAGGCAAGCCGTTTGCGTTCAGCTGCAGGCGCTTGATACATGTCAGTAATGAATCCGTGTAATTGCTGCTGGAAATCCTCCTGCACCAGCAATGGGGAGATCTCATCATCTGGGTAGATCATCTCGACAGCTGGCTTAAGTTTTGGATCTAGCTCCCCTGAATCCAGTAGGAAGGTCACAATCCGTTTATCCAGCTGTAAGGGTCTAGATAACAGCGTCTGACCACTGGCGACCAATGTGTCTGGGTGCAGCACATAGCGAGCCAATCTACCGTCAGGTGCCATAAAAGTCGTACGAGCAGCCCTCATGTCCTCCGGACTTGAACAAGCAATTTGCAGCGCTAAGCTAATATTTGGCGTTTTGCTAGTTAGATCGTCTAATAGAAAGCCAAAAATCCGTTCATATTTCCGATCTAATTCCACAGCAAGCCCCAGCATGACGATGCGTTCTTCTATAGATGAGAAGCCGAAGACTCTCGATAAATAAGCCAACGGCAGAAATGTGCCCCCCTTGCGGCTTTCTGCAAGGCGACTTACAATGGCACTCTCAAGCTGCTCTATCATACTGAGTACGTCTTGTTCATCCTCATCTATCTCTTCTTCACTGCCAAAGCCGCCAATGAGACGAATAAATTCATCCTCCGATACAAACATCCCGCGGAATGAATCTGTTTGCGGATCAGGTGTAAGCTTTTGACGTCGCTTATAGAGAAGCTCCAGCTTCTTATCTAGCAGTTGAAGCTCGTCCTTATAATGTTCCCACGCATGCACATACCCTAGAGCTGTCATAGGCCTCTCCAATGACTATATATTTTTTTTCAAAACAAATCGTTTAACATCATTAATAGCTTGCGTAAAGAGGGGGTTATTCTTTACAATATCAGGATAAGGCACAAATCATTTCGACATCTACTGCCCTGAAAGGAAAGTGGCCACCTTCTGATGGAACAATTTCCAACACATGATCCGACTTGGAATCGAAAACTCATTCTAACGTTATGGTGGATCCTCATTATTTATGAAGTAGCTGCTACGATTGCTCTATGCTTTGAAATTAATGAGCAGCCGTCGGATTGGTTTAATAGCTTTGTGCGTTTTCAGCTTTTCCCTACAATATTACTGCTTCTTCTTATGGGTGTAGGCTATTTGTCGATGCACTATTTGAAGAACTATAGTGAGTTTATCATGATCATATGGACTATGACCATGGTTAGTATATTCATCCTTTGCATTCCAGAAATGACACGCAGCTTTGAGCTGCTCTGCATGCCAATTTTATTAGCCTCGGTTTATTTTCATAAAAAATATGTTATTTTCGCCTACAGTCTCGGTGTTGTTTGTTTATTGATTCTAATATCTATTCAAAACTTACAAGAACAAACAACGAACCCTTACGAAGTTATCGCCTCGCTTACCATCTTGACGTCAACTTTTATTCTTTGTTTTACCGTTATGAGCCGTGGACTCGACCTGCTCGCCAAGCTTAAACACTCCGTCATACGCGAGCAAGATCTGCTGATTCGTAACGTCATGATTGATCGTCTTTCCAAGGTTGATGCGCTTACCGAGTTGTTTAATCACCGTTCTTTTCAAGAGCATACGGACCACCTCATTTCACATATGCCACATGATACACCCTTAGTACTTGCCTTGATGGACATCGATAATTTCAAACTCATTAATGATAATTATGGACATTGGGTTGGCGATGTTGTTCTCAAAACAATTGGCTCCATTCTTAAAGAAGTGCTTGGTCCAGATGATATGTCCTTTCGATATGGCGGCGAGGAGTTTGCCGTATTGTTCGTTGGGAAATCGCATCAAGATGTACTAGCCATTTGCGAAAAAATTATGGAATCGATACGCGACACGGTCATCCCTGAAATGCCTGATCAGAAACTGACGATGAGCATTGGACTTGCAACCTATAATCGGAATACGATGAAAAAGGCTTGGTTCCAGCTTGTCGACGAATGCTTGTACACAGCCAAACGCAACGGCAAGAACCGCATACATGTACATGCTGCGGACATTCAAATACCTATAGCCGAGTAACCTTTACAACCAGGAGCAAAGTGCTGCTGGTTTTTTCATTTGAGCTGTCGTGGAAAAAAGCGTTAAGCCTCATACATGAATTGGTTGCTTTAGGAAAACACTAACCAAAATCAAATGAGGTGATAATCATGTGTCATTCTATAGCCGTTCTGGCTGATGTTCACGAAGTTATGAAGCAATTCCGCGTCGATCGGCTCTTATCCTACAGTTCCAATCGGTATGAGGTGCGCCCAACTGAATCTGTATCTGCCGTGATGATCAATCGCAAGGGAGAACGTATATTAGATGAATTCCGCTGGGGTTTGATGCCTTTCTGGGCGAAGGATGCTGTATGCGGTGATCGCAATTCCATTTTCTCCAATATCGTGTTCGAGCGCATCGTCAAAAAACAACGTTGTGTCATCCCCTGCAGCAGTTTCTACGTGGGGCGAACCGAAGGTAAGGAGACGGAGTGGATTCGTTTCAAAATGCGGAGCGGCACGTTCGGCATTGCTGGGCTATACGACATTTGGCAAGCCCCTTCAGGTGGAGAGGAACTTCGCACGTGCATGATGCTTATGACGGAATCCAATTCCGTTGTCTCGCCGTACCACACAAGCATGCCGGCTATTCTTGATGAGGAACAGATGGAGAAGTGGCTGCAGCCCGACCAGAGGGATAGTCGCCAGTTAAGATCCTATCTACAACCTATCGATGAGATGCGGATGGTCGCAAACATTCTCTCTTCCCCAGCTGAGAAGCTGGAGATAGGTTCCGATGTCAGTATTTTTGTATGATAAAAGGACTTGCGCTTACGCGCAAGTCCTTTTATTTCTTCGGTACAGGCGGCAATGCGCCGCCTTCCCCTATAATACGTACGCCATCTGCACAAACGCCGTAAGACTCCCAACGGCATGTCGCACAGAGATTGCTGATGTCTGCTGGCTTTACTTCAAGAGCAACTTGACCGCAAATGACGGACCAAGTACGCTCCATCCCCACCTCCAAGCCAAGCTTAGCAACAATCTCCGCATCTCGCTGGTACACCGTCCGATTCTCGCAATGGGCAACTTGATCCTGCGGAAACGCAGCGCACAGATCATCAGGTCCAAGCACAACGCGAATCATCGTCTCAGGCTCTGTGCGCAGCTGCTCATAGACCGTCGTCATATTTTCACAAAATGCTGGGGAATACCCCATACCTCGGTAGCCTAACAAACAGAGCAAGTGATGTCCGCGAAGTTCGATCATACGTTGTTAACCTTAGGCACACGATACAAGCCGTATCCAGCCATCGGAATGGCAGGTTCTTTATCCTCAATAAGACCGTCCCCTTTGGAGTGCAAGGCGACATCAATGAGCCACTTCGTGAAATCTGCCACTGGCATAGAAGCCATTTCTTCGAGGCTATAAAAGCCTGCCGCATCTACCTCGACGCCATCCGGCTGAGGGGTTCCGCTAATGTAGGACATTTCGAAGGCAATGTACACGTTATGTATGCTTCTCGGCAGATCGCGCACAGCAACCAGTCGTGAGACGGATGCTTCGACGCCTGATTCTTCCATAACTTCTCGCACAATCGTATCTTGAATCAATTCATGCTGCTCAATATAGCCACCAGGGTTCGTCCAACGGCCTTTCCCTGGCTCTTGTGCTCTGCGCACAAGTAATATTTTCTCATCCTTCATCACAAGTGCTCCGACACCGATGCTATAGTTGCCCCAATGAACAAAACTACATTCTGGCGCTGTGCAGGCCCGTCTCTCCGTTCCATCCACATCACGCGTTTCCATGGCAGCTCCGCAGCTACTGCAAAATTTGACTTCCATCTGTCTCAGCTCCCTTGGTCTTCATCGTCTACTCATCTATATGCAAGGATACTGCGAAAGATGGACAATAGGCAACCCTATATTGCATGATCTGAATTCACGAAATTGAGAAAACCTCCCCTCAACGGGAAAGGCTCCTTATCGTTTATCACTATTATGATGCTTATGAAATCTTATAAGAACCTGCGGATTAATTCGGCTAATTCATCTGCAACGTAGCTAGTTCCGGAATCTAGGTGATTGCGGTCGAATCGTACCCTTACAAACCTTTCATCCGTACCCGTTGCTTCGGCAAATAGGCCGGCTAACCCGCGCGCTTTGCGATCGATCTGCAACAGCAAGTCGACGCCGTCCTCGTCCGGGAAGAAGATGATTTCCAATTCATCCAGTTGGCCTCGGAATTGCATGGTGGGGACAAATTCGAATTCTTGAACGAAAGGTACTCCATTCTCTCTACCAATAGATGGCGCATATTCGCATGACACCTCACGGAGTCGGAACCCGAGTTCATTGACAGCCTCGAGTACAACCTCGGAATGTGGATGTGGTCTTACTTGAAGCTGATCTTGATCCTTCGGATCAATCGCTTCTTTAATATCAAGTCCCGTTTGTATCCACACAGGGGTTCTTCCCAAAGTTGCTGGCGTATTGTTAGGGAGCTGGAACGAGACAGGTAACTCATAGACCTGCTCTGCCTGGGCGGTAAATCCCCCTGTAAGCTGGAACTTAGCCACAGGAGCTTCTATTTGGATCTTCGTATCGTTCTGCTCCTTCAGGTAACGCGTCATAACGAAGGCGTACACATCAGTGATTTGCTGATCAACGCGCCCACCTTGAATCCTAACGACGCCACTGATCATTTCCCCGGCATTCACCGTATCTTGATGGAGCATGAGATCTACTTGGGCCGCGCCGATCCCGACGCTCGCGAGCATGCGCTTGTATATGGACATGTGTAAATTTCCTCCTTGTCATTCATATACTCATGATACGATATGAGGCCCAAGTGGTTTCATATGTTTAAGTCAAAAATGGTTACAACTGGTTAATTTATCCTTTTCAACTACCACGAATTGGGGCTTGTAATTCCGTTTTGTGGTATCCTAATTACATCATTTCGACAGGTGCTCTTCTTTCGTCCAAGCTTCAAACATAAGCTCGCGTGAAGCATCCATTACACGGTTGATCACAATCTCACGGTCACCGACTTGTGCTGCGGTTTTGTTTATTTCATTAATTTGACTCATGTCTAATCCCTCCAAAAATGAATAGGTTTGAAATATTTTCGCTAACTGTAGTATAAATCATTACGTAACGTAAGGTTCAAGCACTAATCTAAAATTGTTCTTATCGTGGAAAATCTATGATTATTTATGCAATTTTGGGCTTACTAATAGGATTATGCATGTCAATTTAGGGAGGAATACCATGGAAGTTTTCGCAGAGTTTTTAGGGCGTATCGATAATCCGCAACATCGGGATCGAACGGAGGAAGTTTTAACTTGGGTAGCCAAGAAGTTCCCGAATTTGGAGTCAAAAATCGCGTGGAATCAACCAATGTTCACCGACCACGGCACATTTATTATTGGGTTTAGCGTAGCCAAACCTCATTTGGCTATTGCGCCTGAAAAGGCGGGGATTATTCAGTTCACGGATGATATTGTACAAGCTGGCTACGATCACACGAAGGAATTGGTGCGTATCAAGTGGAATAGTCCAGTTGATTATTCCTTACTTGAGAAAATGATCGCGTTTAATGTGGCAGATAAGGCAGATTGTTCAACTTTTTGGCGGAAATAGTACCATTCTGCATTCACTAAGTGCGAGCTTGGATGTTCAAAGATGCAAAAGGGCATCTTTTCCCGGAGGAAACGGTTGAACATGGGCGAATTGATGCAAAAAGGCAACCTTTTGGACCGAAAAGGTACCCAATTGTCGATTGACAGCAGAAATTGATGCCTATTTGCACTTATTTCAGATAGAGTGGCTAACTCGAGATAAAAGGTTGTATTATTGCATTTCTCTAGTTTCACAGCTGTGTTCATGGCGCGAGTTTGGTGATTTAGAGGCTGTGTGGAACGGGGTGGGATAGCGGTTGGATTGGGGTTGGAGTAGATTGGGGTCGGGGTTGCGGCTGGTTCTGGGACTCGTTCTGGAGTCAGAATCGAGATTAGATGATAAAAATGACAAAAAGAGGCCCCGCCACATACATGGCTTAGGGGCCTTTCCCTGTCGTGCTCTTCACAATTCGCACGCTACTTAAACCAAAAACATCGCCACGATCGTTGTCACCGCTAAGCCGATGAGCACGGGCTTCAGATTCCGTCTCGCGAGCTCGAACGGACTTACGCCGCAGATCGCCGCGGCTGGGATGAGCGCCCACGGGATCAAGGTCCCGCCGCCGACCCAGATGGCGGCCACTTGCCCGAGCGCGGTCAGCACCGCTGCACCAGAGCCAATGGCGGTCGCGAACAGCTGCGCGATGGAGCCCGCCAAGGAAATACCCGAGAAGCCGGAGCCATCGAGGCCGGTAATGGCGCCGACGACGGTTAGCGTCACGGCACCAATGGCTCCATTGAGCGGCACGACACCTGCGAGTGCCACGCCAAGATCGTTCACGATTCCGTGTGAACCTTCTGGCAGTATTTTGCCGAAAAGATCCGTAATCGCGGAGTCACCCAGATAGAAAAAGGCTGCAATCGGAATGACAGGTCCGAAGACTTTGAAGCCGAAAACAAAGCCTTCTATTAAATAGGAAGTGATTTTCTCCACACCCGCATTGCGGTGAGCGATTAAAGTGACTGCGATTAAGATAAACACCGCTGTACCACCCACGAGAGCGGTTGCATCACCACCTTGCAAATTCAAGACAAACATGGCAATAACATCTAGAGCGAACAGCACAGGGATTGCGATAGCTAGCGTCCGCTTTAAGCGCTCTCCGATCAGCAATTTGCTCTCTTCGTCAACAGGAACAAGCCCGCCGCTTTCCTCTAATCGGCTATCGATGAGCCCGCTGAGCCATTTACCGTTCTTCATATCGCGCCGCATCAGCCAAAAAGCTGTGATCGTCGTAACAAGTCCCATCACAATGACGAGCGGAATGCTCGCTTCCATGACAGAAGCAACTGGCAAACCGGCTGCATCCGCTGTCAATTTAGGCGCCCCTTGAATAATGTAATCCCCCGATAGTGCAATCCCGTGTCCGAAGAGATTCATTGCCATCGCAGCACCGAGTGCCGGCAAGCCAACGCGAACAGCGACGGGCAACAGCACAGCACCAATCAGAGCTACCCCAGGTGAAGGCCAAAAAAACCAGGATGTCACCATCATAATGATGCCGATACCCCAGAAGGCTAATGCTGGCGTTCTCAGAAATTTGGTCAGCGGCGCCACCATCGTTTCATTAATACCCGTGCGAATTAAGACGCGGCTCATGGCCACGATAATGGAGATAATCATAATCGTCCCCATTAACTCTTTGGTTGCATAAATAAAGCTATTAAACACACCCGATACAGAGCCGCTCAACGTTTCCGTTGCTAACAACCCTAATGTAAAAATACCCACCACACAAATCATCGTCGTGTCTCTACGTTTAATAAGAAGCGTAAGAATGAAACCAATGAACACTAAATAGACCCAATGAATCGGTAAAAGTTGAATATCCATCCTGCACCACACACCCTCTCAGCCCAAGCAGCAATTGGTGCTACATTCTATGCTCGGCTAGGCGTAGGCGTTCGTCTAAATTCGGGCATTTTGCCACCTTGTGGTACAATAGAAGGAACTATTTTAATGAGGTAAGGGGATCAAACATTCATGGCAAGGAATCAACGATTACATACGGATTCAGATTTCCAGGAGGTCATTGACCGACAGGGTGTTGTTCGGATTTTTAAAGATGACCATATTGTCGATTCCAATGCGGTTGTTCTACGCTTCAGTGATACGACAGTCGTTGTGCAAACGCGCGTCAGCGATTTGACCTATTATGATCGGGCGGCTTGTGAGTTTTTTGAGATGAAAAAAAGATAGGACTCTGTTGGGAACAAAAAAGAAGCCGCTTCAATGCGGCTCCCAGCTATTGTTTTACTTTTTATGATATAACTTCATTCGCCACATCAAATCATCTTCTGACATGTACGCCGTCCCTGCGTGGATTCTATAAATCTCATTACTTCCTTTAGTATTGATCCCCTCTTTGGTCGTAAAGAAAAGTTCAATGCCTAATTCCTTTCCTACCCCAATGACCGTTTCATTATAGGCACCAAAAGGAAAGGCAAGTAGACGATACTGCGGTCCTAACTCTTCCTCGATACGGTTTTCAGCTTTTAACAGATCCTGTTTTATTCTCTTTCGATACTCATCTTCCGTTTCAATTCTTTTTTCATTTTCCAAATAAATGGGATTTGTAAGCATTGGCATCAGTGTATTCCCAGAACCCGCCTTGACTTTGTCATGATGATCGTACGTATGAGAGTAAAAACTCATCCCGTTCTGCTTCATTTCTCTCATCTGATCCCATGTTAGACGTGGTGCCTTAGGATGATCTATAGAATCAACAACGATAAATTTAGTAGCATGGAAACCAAAGTTTAGTAGTTCAGGATATGCGTGGGTGTAAAAGGATTCATAGCCATCATCAAACGTGATGACAACCGCATTTTGGGGAACCTTAGCCTCACCCTTCATAAAATGCAGAAAATGTTCCATGGAGATGACATTGTAATCTTCTTTCTTCAATCTTTGCAGGTGACTTCTAAACCTTTTTGGAGAAATTGTAATCCCGTTCTCTTTTTCATCAATGTGATGATAGGCGAGTACGATGACTTTGTCGGTATAATGAACCTTTTGTTTACTATAATCTGCTTGGTCAAAAGCTAGTGCATTTACTTGACGCTGCCCCGATTGTTGCGTTTCGAGTTCTAGCTGTTGTGCGAATTGTTTTACCTCTTGTTTTGCTTCTTGCTTTACTTCTAGTTCCTGTTCAGCAACTGGTTCTGCTAGCTGTTCATAAGAAGGCACATGTTGTTCTTCTCTCATTGCTTGTTCTGGTGTTATGGTCTGCTCGAAAGACTTCGGCAACGACATTGGCAATACAACATAGAGGCACAATAAAACGCTAGAAATTAAAAGAACAGTAAACGCCAAATTCGTTGGATTTCCCAATTTTAGTCTATTCATGCTGACAACAACCCCATAGATGAGATGATAATAAATTAGGCAAATAGTATCATGAAAACGCTTTCCTGTAAACTATTTATTACACCACTTCCTCTTATTATCAGGTCAGTTGCATAGCCGAAAGCTTTACAAAGTTATAGCCTAATTTACGCAGCTGCGGAATCGCTTTGATGACACCCTCAGCGGTATCCTTCTCGGGATGATTCATGTGCGCAAGGACGATGGAACCGCTCGGAGCCTTCGATATAGCGTTGTACACTTGCTCCGTGTTATACGTCGCTCCAGCATCCCCAAGTACGGAGTATCCCGCTAGCTCGAACCCTAAATCATGCGCAACTGATACCACGACCTCATCGTAAAATGCCGTACCCGATCGGAAAAATAGGGGCCTTTTCCCTGTCAGCTTCTCTATCTGATCCGCATTGTCATTCATTTCATGAATGACTTCTTTGACGCTCTTCGTTCCCGCAATTCCATAAGCCAGCTTGCCGTTCACAGATAAGGGGCGGTGTTCAGTGCCATGATTTTCGATCTCAAACAGAGGGTTCGATGCCAAATCTTGAAAGGTTGACGGATTCGCAGCAATCCATCTTGCATTGATGAATAACGTAGCTGGAATCTGCTCCTGAATCAAATACTGGATCAACTTCTCATCATAGCCACTGCCTTCCTTCCCGCCGCAGGCATCAAAGGTAAGGGCAATCACTTTGTCCTTCGTATGTAAGCGTGTTTTCACACCAGGGACACGCTCCCCCCACTTCGTTGGCATCACAGAGGCATAACGAGCGATCAATGATTGTTCCACTGACGTGAAGGTTGGGACAGGAGGTGCGGCTGATGGTGCAAGCGTTGGTGTTGGTGTTGATGTTGATGTTGGTGTTGATGTTGGTGTTGATGTTGGTGTTGATGTTGGTGTTGATGTTGATGTTGATGTTGATGTTGATGTTGGTGTTCCTATAGATGTAGATGTAGAATCAACCGCCGTTTCCACTTCTGCAGCACGTTGCTCCACCCCACATCCTGCAAGCGCTACCATCGCACTTATGAAGAAAAGGAGGCACATCGTGCGCCCCCTCATTTATGTTTCCGCCAGTCTAATTTACTTTTCTCCAGCTGATAGGCGAAATCGTTCTCAAGACGTTTCTCTTCCGCCTTGCGAGCAGCCTCTACCCTGGCTCTCTCTGCATCCTTCTTCGCTTGCTCTTCCGCTTTCATCGCGTCAGCCTGGGCTTTGAGCCCTTCCAGTATTTCCGGACGCAGCAGATCCTTCAGCGTTGCAGGTTTATCTTGCACGCTAGCCGCAGCTGGCGTAATCTTTGCTTTCTTTTTCACCATAATAAGGTCACCTCGTCTACAAGTTCTCCCTATTATTGTACACTTCTATTGATGTAAATGATACGGCACTGTTGCAACAACGATATCCTTATCGGCTTGAAGCTTCGAACGAATCCGCGCCGCAGATTGATTATGGAGCAGACGGTGCCACCATTTCTTCGGCATGAATTGCGGGAGAATAACCATGATCGACTGCTTCTCCGACATATGAGTGTCGATGCGATCAATGAATTCAGCCAGCGGCTTCAGAATCGTTCTGTAGCGTGATTTGAACACTACGAGTCGAACACCTGGATCCCAGATCTGCCACTTCTCCTGCATCGATTCTTCGTCCTCATCCGAGAAGGAGACATAGAACGCGATGACGTTAGGCGAGAGCGATTTGGCATAGTTCAGGGTCTGCTCTACCGCTTTGTGAATCCCAGCCACAGGCACGATAATGACCGGCTCTTTGGTACATACACGGTCTTGTGTGATATCGATCCGCAACTGTTTGGCTACGTCGTCGTAATGGTGACTAATTTTCGTAATGAGCCAGAGGAGGATCGGTGTAATGATAATGACAATCCAAGCACCCTCGCTGAATTTGGTAACGGAGAAAATGATAAGAACTACTAGGGAGACGATACCGCCCAGCCCGTTGATGATCAGCTTCCCAATCCAGCCAGATACGCGCTCTTTGAGCCATTTCCGAACCAACCCCGTCTGAGCAAGTGTAAAAGATAAAAACACGCCAATCGCATAAAGCGGAATAAGTGCATCGGTTTTACCTTTAAAGCCAATCAATAGCAGGCTGGCTAATACGCCTAGCGTAATAATGCCATAGTGATACGAAAGCCGATCCCCACGGAAGGAGAACATGCGCGGGAAGTTTTTGTCTTGGGCCATGATGGACGCCAAGATCGGGAAGCCATTGAAGCTTGTATTCGCAGCGAGCACCAAGATGAGCATGGTCGCGATTTGCGTCGCGTAGTACATAACGCCTCGGCCAAAGGCCTGCTCCGTCACCATCGAAAGAACCGATGTATGACCGTTATGATCCGGTGCCACCCCATACCCTAAGGCAATCAGTGTTACACCACCGAACACGATGGCCAACAAGCCGCCTAGAGAGAGGAGTGTTCGTTTGGCATTATTGACAGATGGCGTTCTAAAATGCGGTACGGCATCAGAGATCGCTTCGATCCCCGTTACAGCTGAACAACCGGACGAGAACGCTTTGAGAAGTACGAATAGGGTTAATGAGTTCGTCGCTGAGCTTGGTGCGAATTCGATCGCATGCGTATTCATAGATCCTGTCAGTAAATCGAAAATACCTTTACCCACTAACAACAAGATACAAAGAATAAAAAAGTACGTTGGAATCGCGAATACCGTTCCTGATTCGGAAGTACCTCGCAAGTTCAGCCAGACCATAATCCAAACCAGTAAGATGGTCAGCGGAACAATGTACGGTACAGCCGATGGAAATGCCGAGGTAATTGCCTGGACACCAGCCGATATCGAAACGGCTACGGTTAAGGTATAGTCGATTAGCAGAGAGACACCGGTAAGACGTCCCCACACCATGCCTAAATTTTCTTTCGTCACCATATAGGCGCCGCCGCCCATCGGGTACGCTTCGATCACCTGTCTATAGCTCAACACGAGCAGTAGAATCAAAGCAATAATCGAAACCGCAATCGGCAACGAGAAGGCAAAAGCTGCAACCCCCACTGTCGCGAGCTCTAACAGAATTTGCTCCGTCCCATACGATACGGATGATAAGGCATCTGACGACAAGATAGGGAGGGCTTTCCAGACAGGCATTTTCTCCGACTCAATCTCACTCGACTTTAGCGGCTTACCGAACACAATTTTTTTCAATGAATCACTTGTCATTTCGCCGTTGTTCCTCCAATTAAAGCCATATCAATACTATATTTTTGAAAAATGGACGCAAAAAAACACAAGGATCGACCTTGTGTTTTGAACACACGTTCTCCTTTCTCACGTTCGCTTACGAGGTTAGCTGCCGGGTTCGGGCCGCGAGAAATCTGCCCTAAAAGGTACTGAATCCGTACCGTTATTCACCCCATGTTACTCGTGGTTCCCCCGCTTTTCTTAAAAGAAAATTAAGCGAAATATTCAACTGTTCATGTACGTGTTGAATACTACTCTCTTCTACCAACATAGTAAAGGAGGGAAAAAACGTAAAAAGCACTCTCCGACCTCACGTTTCACCCGATAATTCGCTTACAATTACCTGATTCGTTGATTATCTTCCATTCTCGTAGCTAATCAGGGTATTTTGACTAAACAACAAGTTTGCAATCCATCAAAGTTGCTAGTTCGTGCGAATATTACGTTGGATGATGAGGTTTTTCACTTTAGGGCACTACCATTGTAGCGTGGTTGACTGAAACCGAGTTATTTAACAACCGCTTCCTTTAAATAATCGTGTAGTTGACCCAATCCACGCGAGTTCCGCCCATTTTGTCAAAAAACTGTTGTGCACGATGATTGTCTGGCGCGGTGATCCATGACATGTAGGCATAGCCGTTTTCCTTGGAGTAGGTTTGGCACTTCTGGAACAAGTCTTCTTCTGCAGCGGTCCCCCGGTAAGACTCGAGAAGGAAGAGGTCATTCATGATCGTAATGGGATTTGCCTTCATCGTACTACAAGAAAAATACAAGGTCGCAAAG
This sequence comes from Paenibacillus sp. 2RAB27, assembly GCF_052115445.1. Taxonomy (NCBI): domain Bacteria; kingdom Bacillati; phylum Bacillota; class Bacilli; order Caryophanales; family Paenibacillaceae; genus Paenibacillus; species Paenibacillus sp. 2RAB27. The sequence goes on along the minus strand of NZ_JBFRGR010000010.1, from coordinate 144,353 downwards.
CCGACGAGTTCTCCCTCTTGGTCGACAACAAACTGTATACCGCCTTGTTCCTGAAGCAAGTTTCTAATCAGTCGATGAATAGAAGTTATCAGCGGCTGTGGCTTCTTATAAAAGCCTACAATATAGGCACACATCAACTCTGTTAATGCCTCCAAATCTTCAAGTTCCACTTTTCTTATCACGTGTCCCATTGTATTCCTCCATGTGTTTTATGAATAATAATACAATTATATGTATAAACATTCAACAATTTACTAATTTAATACAAGCCAATTCATTGACACACCCTACCCGCCATGATAAACTGTCACAAAATATATTATAGTTTAGATCGGAAGGTGTACCATGTCAGACAACGCAACCTCTTCAGCTCAAGGAACAACACACGCTCAACCTGAGATGCCTGGCCGCTTACGAGAAACGCCTGTCTCCTGGTTGCTCTGTTTTACAATTGTACTTGTTATCATGAACACGATGATGTTCAATCTGGCACTGCCCAAAATTTCCGTACAATTCGAGCTCAGTCCTTCAACGGCATCGTGGATTGTTACGGGGTATTCAATCATTTTCGCCATCGCATCGATCACCTACAGCCGCTTGTCCGACTTCGTGCCTATTCGCAGGCTCTACGTCATTGCCCTGCTCTCGCTAGGCGGCGCCTCCATTCTAGGGTTGTTCACGGACAGCTTCGGACTGTTGCTATTTACGCGGTTGATTCAAGCATCCGGCGCAGGTGCGATCCCTTCGCTTGGTATCGTACTCGTAACCCGCTACATTCCGTTGTCTCGTAGAGGCAGAGCCATGTCGCTCATCCTTTCCGCGGCTTCTCTTGGCTTGGGACTAGGTCCCGTCGCAGGGGGATCCATCGTTCAGTATTTGGGCTGGCATTTCCTGTTCGTCATTACAGCGGTAACGCTGCTGCTAATTCCTATCTTTCTCATCCTGCTGCCAAAAGAAAAACCAGAAAGCGGCTCGTTCGATTTCATCGGAGCTCTGCTCCTCGGGATTGGGACGACGGGGTTGCTGCTCTTCCTTACGTCTAAGAGTCTGATCGCACTCCTAGCAGGCGTCATCGCGATTGTCCTATTCACTCTGCGCATTCGCCGAGCCTCACAACCGTTCGTGCTGCCTGCCCTATTCGGCGACAGACCCTATATGGCGCTCAGCGCAATCGGCGTGTTTTCCTATATGATCAGCTTTGGCTTCTTGTTCCTTGCGCCACAGATGCTTGCGCGGGTTTTCGGCTTAGCTCCGCTTACTTCGGGACTATTGCTCTTCCCTGGCGCTTTGTTGGCTATGCTCGTCTCCAATCGCGTGGGTCGCATCATTGACCGCTATGGGAATACGGCGTTACTCCGCTACGTACCATGGTTGATGCTAGTTTCAACCGTAGGGCTTGCCCTGACTGCAAGCTATTCCTCTTACTGGATTGCTGCACTCTACATCCTGGTCAGCATCAGCTTTACGACACTTTCCAGTGCTGTATCCAATGAGCTCTCCCGGCAATTGACCACAGATCGCATCGGCTCGGGCATGGGCTTGTTCCAATTGTTGCAATTTTTCAGCGGCGCGTTCGCCGTTGCGCTCTCGGGAAGCGCACTGGTCTGGCAAAAAGCCCTGCCGCTCGAACGTGCTTTTGACAACCTCATCTGGGGGATGGCGGTGGTTGCGCTTATAACGATAGGAAGCTCGATTCTATACAGAAGCTATGCAAAAAAGAGGCTTACGGGACTCGTCACAACGGATTCGGTAGGAAGCCCAGTTGTGGCTGCAACCGCAACTGAATAAAAGCATAAACGCGCACCGATACGTTATCGGTGCGCGTTTTTAATCATATGACCATGCCATCCCATGCGACCGTAATCGGACATGGGAATTGCTGTTCCTGAATCCAGCCTACTAGATCTGCATGTGTAGAGGTAAAGTGGTTAATATGGGTAAGATAAATGCGAGAGTTAGCATGTAAAGTCCCTTGCTCTAACAGTTTGCGAAATAATTCCATACAGCTAAAGGCGTCCAAATGGCCGTTTGGATGGAGGCCCCTACCACTAGTTAGCCCAAAAGTGCATTCACTAATCAACACATCAAGGGAAACATTTTCAAGCAGCTTGAACGTTTCCGGCAAGTACCAGCCTGTATCCACGCCGTAGTAAAGCTTCTGACCATCCTCATTCTGAATCAGATAGTTCGCACAGCTTTCCCCCATATTGCCGATGTGATTCCCGCGATGCGGCGTTACTTTCATACCGCAAATGGTAACGGGTTGGTTAAACTCAAGCTTATGGAAAGCCACTACGCCGCGCGCTTCCAAATCAGAAGTCATGCCTTTCATGATTGGTCGGCTTTGACGATAGAATTCCACGATTTCGTAGGCTTGATCTGTAAAGTAGAAATGCAGCGGCTCCTTCAATCGTTCTATCGACATATTTCGAACATTCATCATCATATAATTGAAATGGTCTTCATGGGTATGACTCACTAAGACATGCTGAAGCTTGGTAAAGTCGCCATATTCGATTGCTTGTTGAAAAGAATCCGCGCCCAAATCAATACATATCCCCTCATTGATTCGGAACATCGAACGTCGGCGAATCTCTGTTCCTCCTACCTTGCGTGCATGACTGCAAACAGAGCAGAAACAGAATGGGTTCGGTATGCCTTCGGCTGCGCTTGTGCCGTAAAACCTCATGGTTTGTCCCTCCTCCTATACACTGATTACTTCTGATTCCAGCGGTTATACGCTGCTTGATAGATCGCCAGATATTTATCAAGCTGCATTTTATTTAACGTGCTTACATATTTATCCCATTCGCTAAGCGGTTTAGCGCCAGTAATAAATTTAACAATATTCTCATCTGCATAAGCTTCGATATCCGTTGCATATGAGCTTAATTCGATATTCTCTTTTTCGGTAAAAGTAGGAATCATCAACTTCGCGTCAGGCACCAAGTTAGGACGAATGACATCTTTATTCGCAATCATTTCTGGTAGAACAGCAGCACTTTGGTCAACCTTTTGCGTCACACGCTGTGGAATGCCACCACCTTGGAAAATCGTATATTCCGAGAGCGCCTCATCCACTGTGAGTCCGTTCGGATTTTTGGCAAATTCGTCTTTCAGCTTATAAAATCCATCACTGCCGATCGTATACGTAACGCCTTCGATACCAAGTCGAGCCAGAGCCGTCCCTTCTTCACTCAGGAAATAATCTCCCCAGCGCAGTGTTGCTGCTGGGTTCGGGTTTTTGCTCGTAATCACGAATGAACCTAAATCCCGAACTTTCGGGGAGATGCCCGTCCAATACACTTTGCCGTCGATCCCTTTTAGGAGAGGGTTCTGCACGTAATTATTCCGATTTTTGCCCATCCACAAATTGTTGTTGCCCTTCGCTACATAGCCGACACGCTCATCATCAACCTTCGCGATCTCCTGCTTCATATCCTGCGATAAAATTTCTTTATCGATTAAACCTTCCTGCCAGAGCTTATTAAAGAAGGTAATCATGTCTTTAAAGGTATTGTCCGTTGCGATATAACGAACTTTGCCCCCGTTATCAACATCCATGAAAGGTGCGATGATCCCGGAATTCGCTCCGAATCCCCAGCTGCCATAGAACGATTTAATAAATTGATCACCGTAGTTCTTATTGCCCTCTTTGTACCCTGAGATCGGAACTTCATCTGCTTTGCCATTCCCGTTAGGGTCCTGTTCCTTAAAAGCTTTCAACACCTTATAAAATTCGTCCGTTGTTGTCGGCATTTGAAGCCCAAGCTTGTCCAGCCACTTCTTATTGATCCACGAGGAAGAGATACGTCCATCTGCTTCGCTAATATTCGGAAGCGAGTAAATATGGCCGTCAGCTGAAGTAATCGATTTGCGAATCCCATCATTTTCTTTCATAAGCGCTGCCAGATTCGGCGCATAGCCCGCCTCAATCAAAGGATCCAACGGGATAATCTGACCTGCTGCTGCGTAAGAAGTAATCAATTGCGGCGACAAATTCGCCCGCATAACAAAGTCCGGAAGATCATTGGAGGCAAACATCAAATTTCTGCGCTCATCAAACGCATTTTGCGGTACCGTATCCCATTTAATGATGACATTGGATTTCGCTTCATAATTTTTCAATCCTTTATGCTCGTTCCAATCCTTGACCAACTCATATTTGGAGACAAGCCCTTTCAATTGAACTGGCTCCTTTGCAATTGGCATACCTGTTTTATTGATATTCGCCTCTTTATTCGCTGCACCAGTTGTAACAGGCTCTGCACCTTTATCCTTATCGCTGCAAGCGCTTAGTACTGGAATTGACGTGATCAGCATGGCAGCTGTCAGCAAGACTAATTTTCTTTTCATATTCGTTAGTCATCTCCTCAATTTATTTATCACATTAACCTTTAAGAGCACCAATCATCATCCCTTTAACGAAATACTTTTGAAGGAAGGGATACAACATAAGAATCGGTCCGCTGGATACGATAATAACAGCATATTTGACACCTTCAGCAACTAGAAATTTGCTTGTATCCATCTCGATCGAATCCATCATCACGTTATCAGACTGATTCATAACTAGAATTTCCCGCAAGAAGAGCTGCAATGGATACAGCGAACGTTCTTTCAAATAGATCATCGCCTCGAAATAGGAATTCCAATGATACACGGCATAAAATAACACAAGAACAGCTATGATCGGCGCGCTCAGGGGCAGCACAATGGAGAAAAACGATCTGATATTGCCGCTGCCATCCATATAGGCCGATTCATAGAGTTGCTCATCAATGTTGGTTTCCAAGAACGTACGAGCTACAATCATATTGTATACACTGATCGCCGTTGGCAATATTAATGCCCACATCGAATTATAAAGTCCCAAATTCTTAACAAGCAGGTACATGGGGATCATACCGCTGCTGAAAAACATCGTAATGGTGAAGAATATCATAAGCCCGCGACGCCATCGGAAATTTCTGCGTGACAGCGGATATGCGCCCATCATGGTCAGTGAAATATTGACTAACGTTCCTATGGTCGTATAGAGCAGCGTATTACGATAGCCAATCCATATTTCCGTATTCGTAAATACCCGTCGATAGGCTTCCACGTTGAATCCGCTCGGGATCAATCCTATCTTGCCCGCGATCACCAGTTTGGGATCACTGAATGAGGCACTAACGACATAGATCAGCGGGTAAAGCACAATTAACACCAGAATCCCGATAAGTACATAAGTAATAGCCAGAAAGATCCGATCTCCGTTAGACTCTCGAATTTTGTGGGAAACGACCTCCATGTTCACCTCTCCTTTTAGAACAGACTGCTGCTGCTATATCGTTTGGCAATCTTGTTGGCCGCAAGCAGCAAAATGATGTTGATGACATTGTTAAAGAGGCCCACAGCGGTAGAGAATCCATAATCCATATTGATTAGACCTGTCTTGTAAGCATAAGTGGAAATGACCTCTGAGGTTTCCATGTTCAAGCTATTTTGCATAAGAAGAATACGCTCGTAGCTGAGAGTCATCATTTTCCCCATGAGCAAAATAAATTGAATGACAATGACTGGCATAATACACGGCAGATTCACATGAATCATCCGCTTCCACCGACTAGCCCCATCGATTTGCGCAGATTCATGAAGCTGGGGATCTACGGCAGCTAACGCCGCGATAAAAATAATGGAATTCCAACCGCTATTCCGCCAGATGTCAGAACCGATATAGACACCAGGAAAGTAGTCAGGACTCGTTAAAAAAGGAATCGATTCAATTCCGATCATCCCCAGCAAATGATTCAAGTACCCATTTTCCCCGCCGAGAAATAAATTGATAATACCGACAAAGACGACCGTCGAGATGAAGTACGGTGCATAAGTGATCGTCTGCAGCGTCTTCTTCAATCTCTCTTTTCTCATCTCATTGAACATGAGGGCAAGGATAATTGGAATAGGAAAACTGATCAGCGTTTTAAATAGATTGATAACCAGCGTGTTCTTAACAATGCGATAAAACTGAAATGAATTGAAAAGCCTTTCAAAGTTATCCAAACCAATCCAAGGACTTCCCATAATTCCATGGATCGGATTGAAGCGTTTGAATGCCAGTTGTACACCATACATAGGTCCGTAACAGAAAATAAGAAAATAAAGGACAACGGGGATAACAAAAATGAGATAATCCCAATTGTTTTGCAACCCAAACCTTCTCGGTTTAGACTTAGGTAGGGGTGCATGTGCAGCCTTGGTCTTCGCAGTCATATAGCTGCCTCCTTCGTCGAACGCTAGAAAAGTTGACACTCAGAATCGATTCGGCGCCTGAATCGATTTCCTATGGCTCCGAGTATACGTAAGTTTGAAACCTCCGACAACAATTGATAATCGGCTTTTCACAGCAAAAAATGGTTTTAGCACATAAATGGCACCCTGCATTTTTCTCAATACCTAGTCAATTTTCAGCTTTTTGCCTGCCATGAATTGATAACATAGCGCAAAATTTATATACTCGTAAGAAATCAAGACCTATTCGACCAGAGGATGTGTTTATATTGCGGAAAGCGATTCAGTCCAAGCTCTATCGAAAATTTCTTCTAGGGCACCTTCTGATTCTGGCCGTAACCGGTCTGTTATTCTTAGTGACCAATATCATTTCGCTATCCAATACCTATAATCGGCTGATGGATAATACCCATCGATCTATGGCCAATACGACCAGTTTGCTGGATACGCGCATATTAGACCTGCAGAAATTGACGTTAACCTTGTCACGGGATACCAAACTGCTTCCCTATCAATTACAAGAGTCCTTACAATATCCGTATGTAATCGCCGATGAACTCGAGAAGTTAAAGGCGCTGTCTGCTGATCTTGATTCCATTGGTCTATTCTACCGAAATACAGCCTATAGCTCGCTAAAAAACACGATTTTCACCGATACGGGAATTTACTCACCTGAGAGCTATAGCCGACTCGTCAGCGATGGCCGAATTTCGCCAGAAATTTTACAGAGCAAGTTGGAGCAGCTAAGATCACCCTTACTTCTGTCCTCACTAGCCAATGAAAATAATCCTGACGGTAAGGAACAAGTTCTGCTTCTCCTAGTTCCGCTTGACAGCACGCCCTTTTCGAGTGGGATTATGATCTACAAACTGAACTATCCGGCCCTGGTAAGTAATTTCCAACGAACCATTGACAGTGGTAGCAGCCTGATTGCCTTTGACCAATCCAATATGCCTTTTCTGTATGTAAAAGGATCTTCTGATCTAGCGTGGAGTGAACTAGCAATAGCAGCGCAAAACTCGAAAGCACGGATCCCTGGCTATCTCTTCATGCAGGAAACGTCGTCGAAACAGAACATTCATGTGGTGAACGCCATTCGCCGTAGTGATTATTTTCACGAATATGATGTGGCACTCACGATTTCACTAACCATATTTCTCATATCGCTTGCTCTAGGGATTGTGCTTTGCTTCAGGTCTGCACGCAAAAATTATCAACCGATCCAAGAGCTATCTAACCGTTTCCCTACCTTGCCATCCGACAAGTTGACGAAAGGCAATACCGATGAATTAGACCAACTTACTCGTTATATCGAGCAGATGAGAGATGAGAGCATCCATTTGTCCAGTATGATGCATAATCAGGAGGTTTTAACGAGGAACCAGTTGCTGCTTGCAGTATTAATGGGGAAGTTGAACGTAGATAATACGACGCAAGATAACCGAAGCGCCCTGCATCAACTATTTGATACACGGCATACAAGTAGTGTTCTAGTCATTATTTTTGATGATTACAATTCAAAGGTAAGTAAAGAGCCGCTTAGTGAACAGTGGTTGATGAAATATACCATTTGCAACGTTTTGGAAAATTTATCAGGTGTGCACGGCGTCAATTATGCGCTTGATTTGGCTATCGATAATGGAATTGTAGGCATTGTTTCGTGGAATAACGAATTTGCAGATCAATGGGAGGCTCGCAGTCGTGCTTTTTCCGAGCAGATCATCGCGTTCATGAATAGGCATTTTGCCCTCTCGTTATCCTGCATGGTAGGAGAACCTCAACCTACGAATGACTTGCATCAATCTTTCAACTCGGCAACATCGCTTGCTGAATATCGGATTTTTGCTGGTAAACAATCCATCATCACACCTTCTGAGTGGTCTCAGCAGAAACTCGATCATACGACGATCGATAAGCAGCAAATTTCTGACTCAGCAGATGCACTCCATGCTATGGTCTGCTCCAAGAACTCAGAGGATCTGCAACTGCTAATCCAAGAGATGGAAGAACGTTTTACTCGGTTGGAGGATGCTCCAACATTCCGCCTAACGTTTCAACAAATCATTTTTACATTAAACCAACTCGTCAATAATATTCCGCTATCCCATCGCGAAGCGATCAAATATAAACTAGAATCGTTGGCAGAATTCCAGTCCAAAACTGTTGCAGAGGCTTGTGCCAATCTGCTTGATGCGGCACGCAGTATTCAAGACAGCTTAGGTGAAGATGCCAATAATAATCGCTTATATGCGTCTATGTTAGAGTACGTATCCCAGAATTATATGGACTTTAATCTAAGCCTCTCTACCGTTGCTGAGGAGCTGTCTCTTACCCCCTCCTATGTAACACGCTATTTCAAAATTAAAAATGGTCTTCCCTTGATGCAGTATGTCTCAAAAATTCGCATTGAAAAAGCCAAGGAGTTACTCGAAACGACCCATCTTTCTATTAAGGAAATTGTTGAGCAGGTTGGGTTTGTGGATGAGAATAATTTTTCGCGAGCTTTTCGCAAACGAGAAGGCGTGTCTCCAACTCAATATCGATCCAATCGCTATAGTTAGTGGGTACAAAGGCTGAAAATCCCCTCCAAGTATCTACTTGAAGGGGATTTTACGTTATACGCGCGCTAATTCGGCACATGATAATTGCGAGTCGTGGACTTCTGCTTCCAAATCATTTTCTTCCAAATGAGTGGAATGCCGCCGATAAGAAACAAGTAACGGGCATCGATCATTTTTTTGATAAATAAAGCCAAGCGGCCTTTTACTTTCTTCACTTTGAGTAAACCAACGGCTTCACCGCGGCCCAAGGTTGCTACCGTCCCTTTGAAATCATAGACAAATGGCTTCATCTCTTTGCCACGAACCGTCAGTATGAGATTCCTAGCAGCATTATAGCCCTGTTGGACAGCAATCTGCGCATTGGCCGGATAGGGTGTACCCTCTGGGCTCGTGACGATCGAGCAATCTCCGGTGATGAAAATCTCCGGGAATTGATAGGAGCGCAAGCAACTATCAACTTTGACCCGCCCCCGCTGGACCTCGAAACCCGCCTCCTGAAGCAATGAATTGCCGCGTATTCCTCCCGACCAGACTACCGTGCCCGCGCGAATGAACTCGCCGTTGCTCAGAATAACCCCATCCGATGTGCATTCCTTGATCGCGGTCGATAGCTTATACTGCACCCCTTTGCGGCGCATCACTTCCATGCCATATTCGACCAAATCCTCCGGCAACCCGGGAGGCAGCGCCGACGAGGAAGCTTCCACATTATAAATCCGGACATCAGCAGGATCGACATCATACGTTTTGCACAAAACAGGAATGCGATCCGCCAGCTCCCCGACGAATTCGGTACCCGTGAAACCGGCGCCGCCAACGACGAAGGTCAGATAATCTTTGCGCTTCGGAGCCATTTTGGACTTGGCGAACATGTACTCAATGTGTTGCCGAATAAAGCGGACACTGTTAATACTTTTGATCGACATGGCATAATCATGCATACCTGGGATTCCGAAGGTTTCCGTCTCACTCCCGAGTCCAATCACGAGATAGTCATAGTCCAGCGTCGCATCTTCCAGCACAATCTTTTTCTCACTAGGTACAATCTCTCTTACTGTCGATTTCACGAATCGAATTTTCCGCTCATCAATCAAATCCGAAATAGTCACGCGTGCGTTATCATGATGATCCGTACCGGCAGCCGGCATATGCAGATGCGTTGTAATAAAGTGATAGTCATGTTTGTTGACCAGTGTCACGTCCATCTCATTTCTTTTCATCTTCTTCTGCAGCCTTATCGCTGTGACAAGTCCGCCATAGCCTGCGCCTAGGATCACGATTCTGGGTTTGCTCATTGCCTCAACACTCCTCCAGTTGTGAAATTAATCACATATATGCTTGTGAAAATAATCACAATTTATCACAAGGTGAGCCGGTAACCGACTCTCTTCTAGTGTATGCGCGTGTTCTGCAAATATCACTTCCCAATGACCTAATTTGAAAAGTCTATCGATAAGATTATCGATAGACTTCGCTCTACTATTTAGGCTATTTCGTTTTCAAATCTTCAATAGAACTGATTGTCATATAGGCAGGTACAACTAGACCCAATTTGGTCCCTTTTAAGTTTGCACCAAGATCTTCTAGTTTAGCGGCATACTTCTCGAAATAATCCTTATGCGTAGTCGGGAGCCATGCAGCCACAATCGCATCAGCGCTTCCATCAGCAAGTCCAGCCCACATCGGTCCGGCTTCTACTTGCAGCATCTCTACTTTATACCCGAGCTTCATTTCCAATACGGTTTTCACGACATTCGTGCTGGCAATCTCCGAATCCCAAGCCACATAAGCTAATTTCAGCTTCTTACCTTGTTCTGGCGAAAGATCTTTCACCCAAGTATCCACTTTACTTGCATTGCCCACAACCCAATCCGCAGCTGCGTCTTCGGGCTTCTTACCGTCAACCACAGCTGACATGACCACTGCCATATCCTCCGGCGTCCACTCAAATCGATCTAGCATTGCATATGCTGACGCCGCTGCTTCCTTCAAACCTTTGCGCGCAATCGTATGAATCTCTTCATCCTTACCAAATGCACCCTTAGGATCTCTCAGATATTTCAAATCATACTTAGCGAACATCCAATGAGGTGTCCACCCCGTCACGATGATCGGTTCCTTCGCTTTATACGCTTTATCTAACGCTGCCGCCATGGCTGCGCTAGAGCCTTCAACTAATTTCCAATCGGTAAGCGCATAGGCTTTCATCGCTTGATCCGTCTGCTTCATTAATCCTGCACCAGGGTCAATTCCGATAATTTTGTGATTCACACTGCTGCCTACACTAGATTCTGAAGCATTATCTTTCGAGCAGCCTGTCACGACAAGTAAACTGGTCAAGCTAGCGAATATTAATGTCTTAGCGGCTTTCTTCAACATCTTTAAACACTCCTTTTTTTCTTCATCCATAATTGTGTGATGCGATCAAGTAAAATAGCTAATACAACAATAGCCAATCCGGCTTCAAAGCCTTGACCAATTTTGATTTGAGTAACAGCCCTATACACATCAGCCCCTACCCCCTGCGCCCCAATCATGGAAGCAATAACAACCATCGAGAGCGCAAGCATAATCGTTTGATTAATTCCCGCCATAATAGACGGCATCGCTAACGGAAATTGCAGCTTTACTAATTTTTGCATAGGGGTTGAACCGAAAGCATCTGCGGCTTCAACCAAATCTTCAGCAACCTGCCTTATACCCAAATTCGTCAGCCGAATCGTCGGTGGTACAGCAAAAATAACGGATGCAATGACCCCAGGTACCACACCCAGTCCGAAAAAGGTAACGGCAGGGATTAAATAAACGAAAGCAGGCATGGTTTGCATGAAATCAAGCGCTGGTGTGATGATCCCTCGTGCTCGGTTGCTTTGTGCACACCATACGCCTAAAGGAATACCAATGAGAATGGAAATGACTGCTGAGGTCATAACCAGAGCCAGTGTGTCCATCGTATGTTCCCACAAGCCAAGATTATCGACTAATAACAATCCTACGGCGGCAAATAGCGCGAATGGCCATTTGCCAAGATAATAAGCAAGAATCGTAATCAAAGCGATAAGTACCAGCGCTGGAGGGAAATGAAAAACGGCAGAAAATGCATCCACAACTCCCTCTATGAGGAGTGACATGAAATCAAAGAGCCATGATAAGTTAGCTCCTAACCCATCAACAACCTTCTCAACCCAATCATCCAATGGAACTTTAGTCATTCGTTATTCACATCCTCTCTTGCCACAACGTTACCTGCAAGAGCCCCAAGAACATCGCCGCGAACAATAACACCCTTAATTTTCCCATCGCTATCCACGACTGCCACAGGATACTTGGCATTGCTGCAAACTTCAAATAATTCATGCAGCAGTTGATCCGGGCCGACAGTTGGTATATCTCGAATCACAATATCCTCGAGACTCTTCTCATAGCGAACAGCACCCGAAGCATCCTCCGCTGTTATAACACCAATTAACTTCTTGCCCTTGTCTACAATAAATAAATTAGATATCCCGCTTTGCCTCATGAGCTGCAGCGCCACACGCGGCCCTCTATCAAGGCCTATGGTCTCAGGCCGGCGCATGACTGTCGTTGCGGTCAGTACCTTGGATAGATCAACATCCTCCACAAACCTTTCGACGTACTTATTTGCTGGGTTCATCATAATTTCTTCTGGTTTGCCGATTTGGACAATAACGCCGTCTTTCATTAGCGCAATTCGATCTCCAATACGAAGAGCCTCATCCAGATCATGTGTAATGAAAATGATGGTCTTCTTCATTTTATCTTGCAACTCTACGAGTTCATCTTGCATATCCTTCCGAATAAGAGGGTCTAATGCGCTAAAAGCCTCATCCATCAAAAGGATATCCGGATCATTGGCTAAAGCCCGCGCAAGCCCAACCCGCTGCTGCATGCCGCCGCTTAATTGCGAAGGCTTACTGTCTGCCCAAGCCTGTAATCCTACCAAATTCAAAGACTCTAGCGCCTTCACACGCCTTTTTTGCTTATCCCACCCTTGAACCTCTAGCCCGTATTCCACATTCTCAACGACTGTTCGATGAGGAAATAAGGCAAACTTCTGAAATACCATTGAGATTTGTTCTCGTCTGACATTTCTAAGCTCCTCATCATTCATGCGAACAATGTCCTTACCGTGAATTGTGATACTTCCGCTCGTTGGCTCAATCAACCGATTCAAAAGTCGAACCAATGTTGATTTACCACTGCCTGAGAGCCCCATTATGACAAATATTTCACCTGCTTCAACAGAGAAGCTAGCTTCATTGACTCCTACAGTATGCTTCGTATCCTTATAAATCTTTTCTTTCGTTTGTTTCTGTGAGAGCAACGGAAGAACAGATGCGGGATCGGGACCAAATATTTTTGTCACCTGATTAACTTGGATAACCGACATTTGCTCACTCCTTTCTTCTGTTTGCATGTCGTCCAACAAGTCTAACGAATAATCATCATTTATGTCAACCTTAAATTCTGTACAAACAGTTCAAACAGAAAAAACTGTACAAACTTTCACGAAGTTTAGTATACTATTCCTAGTAGGTGTTTTTCTTTACTTTTTCAAAATTGTTTCTTACAATAACGATGTAAACCTAAAGGTAGGGTGAGGAGATAATGAATCATATAGAGGGCATCAGCGTAGAACAAGATCTCGTCATACAGAAGGCTCGAAAACGAATCATAGAATCTATTGGAAATAACATGGATTTATATAGTGTTAGTGAATCTACCGGTCATTTATACGGTTTACTTTTATTTCAAGACAAGCCTATGACATTAGACGAAATGGGAAAAGCTATGGAAATGAGCAAAACCAGCATGAGCACAGGCGTGCGGACGCTGGTTGATCTGAAAATGGTTAATAAAGTGTGGGAAAAAGGTTCCCGTAAGGATCTATATGAGGTTGAATCCGACTGGTTCCAAACTTTCGCTGATTTCTTTAGCCTCAAATGGCGAAAGGCCTTAGAAGTTAACCTGCTTGCGCTTACCAAATCCAAAAATGAGTTCCGAAAGCTGAACGAACAATTTCCTGACAGTCTCCCTTTACAAGCTGTTGTTAAACAGGATTTAGATAAAATAGATTCAGCTATTCATTATTACAAATGGCTTGATAGGCTTATTGATTCGTTCGAGTCGGGGGATATTTTCAAGCTGGTTCCCAAAGACTTACCCTCAGATGAATCATGAATAAGCACAACAAGAAAAACCTGAACAATAGTTGGACATTAATCCGACTGTCGTTCAGGTTTTTTATGTTCCATTTTAATCAGAGCACCAAGATAAATGTCATGCAATTATTACTTGCTGGCGTTCCTAGCTTTGTCTTGCAAGTTGCGCAGCCGATAGCAGTTCATGCCTGCCACCCCGAGCTCTTCCAGCAAGCCAAAGTTAGCCCAAGCGCCAACGACAGCCCCGATGCCGGGGATGAGCTGAAGCATTTTGCGAAAATCTATCGTGTCCCGATACTCCTGCTGCAGCTGCAGCCAATCCACTTGGCTCGCATAGTCGGCGGCTGGAGGAAAGGTCTGTGAAATTGCAGGCCAATTCTTAATCGTATGAAGCAGCGCTGGCTTCTTCTTCGAACTGGAGAACGCCAACTGAAATACATACAGGATGAACAATCTTTCTCTATAGTCCCTAGTCGAATACCCGTAAATATGCGCTAATTCAAAAAGGAACTTCAACTTAATCCCGATTAGAATCGGGAAATCGGCAAGGCCAAGCAAAATACCGCCAGCTCCTGCACCTGCACCCTCGGCAGCAGCGATTTTCTTGTACAGTGACAGCAGCTCCTCGGCTTTCGCATCGCGGTCCGCCATGGATACGCCCTTCAGTGGCTCCGTCGCAGGCATATAATGAATGCCGAACGAAGTCGTTTGCACAATCCCTTTCACCGTCGCGGTGATCGTATTGTGAATCTTCTCGGGAATCACTTGATTGATGCGATTTTGAACGGATTTGGAGGCGCGCTCGATCAAGTTGGGTTGCTTTTGCAGACGGATTTCCCAACGTTTAAGCTTGCCCTTCATTTGTTGTTCGTAGATCGTGTACGGCTGTTCCATAACTTCACCACCGTTGGTTAGATTGCTTATATCTCTCTGGGAAGGATGCGTAATCCTATTAAGTCCCCCTCCAGCTGTGCTAGATCACTTCTTTTTCGTTAGTTTCGACTGAGCTTTTTCAATATTCTTTGCCACGCGATACTGCACGATCCTGCTGATTAACGCTAGTGGCAGCGGTCGATTATGCGGAAATTGCACAGCCCCTTTGGACCTCGGATACTGCGCCAACTCCTCCTCAAACTCATCAATCCCATTCGGTGTTGGATAAAAGCCAATATGATTCTTAAATGCCGCAAAATGCACCAGATTACCATGCAGGTCAAAGGTAGGCATTTGATAACTAATCTTTTCTGTGGCCTCTGGCGCGGACTCTTGAATGACTGATCTGATCGTTTGGAGTTTCTCCTGAAGCTCAGGGGAAAAGGTTGCTATGTAGGCGTCGATGGATTCGAAGGCTGTTTTGGTTTCTTTCATGCATGGAATCTCCTTTTAAAAGGATGGTTAATTGTATTATACACGTTGGGTGAGGGAGAATTCATTAGGCTCCGTGCGATTGCGGGAAACACTTGAACATAAATTAATAAAGCTCTATCCTACCGTTTACTTTTACCGAATTATGACAAATCGTGTCGTTTACAACCCCAAAAAAGTGCTGTAATCTTATTCTATTGAAAGGTGGCGATGATTCCTGAATTTCCTAAGAACCCTTTTGAACCTTTGGATTCCCTATAAGCGACTGACCAGCATTTTTTTATTCTGCCTCCTCCTAGAAGTCGGATATTCGGTGGCCGCTCCTGTGAGCCTGAAATATCTGGTGGACGAAGCTTTTATACCCAAAAATCTTCATCATTTCGCAATCATCTTGACCATACTGCTTGCCACTGGCTTTCTCAATATTTGTGCAAGTATTGGCGGAGAATACGCACTAGGAAATCTCGGCGGCCAGATCATCAAAAAACTACGGATCGAGCTGTTTACACACCTACAGCGGCAATCGCTCCCATTCCATCAAACATACAGAGTTGGCGATCTTGTCACCCGATTCTCGGCAGATATGGGCTCCGTGGAAAGAGTGGTGCGCATCGCATTCCCATTTTTCCTGAAGGAAGCTTTAAGTGTTCTGCTTGGACTCATTTTACTATTCTCTATTGAATGGAAGCTCACACTAGCTATGCTTGCCGGCTCCATGCTGATGTTTATCGGGCCAAGACTCCTCCAAGGGCGCGCGGAAGTCGCCAATATTCACTACAAAGAGGCACAGGAACGTTTCACGAATACGATTGATGAGATGGTTAAGGGACATAAAACGATTAAAAGTTTACATCTGCAAGCAAGGTTTCAAGAGCGAGCCMGTAAACAGGTGCATGAGCTCTTTTCCTTTGGCCTAAAATTGCAACTTACCAATTCCATGATGGAGCGGCTCCCGCTTATATCACTTTTGATTTTGAACGGAATTATGATTGGCTTCGGCGGTTATTTGATCTTCCATGACATGATGACGATAGGCGATTTTATGGCCTTTTTCACCTTATTCTTAAGTGTAGGACAATCAGGCTCTAATTTAGCCTACATCATCCCAAACCTTATCGATTCCAATATTAGCTTTCGGCGCATCCAAGAAATTATGGATCATCAACCCAGCGTTCGGGAGGTTCCCCATCCTCTAGAGCTGCCTTCTTCTCTTCCCTCGATTCGGATGGATGATGTGACCTTTGGTTATAACGAGGAGTCCGATCAATTACGACATGTAAGCTTGCAAATTGCAGCGGGTAGCTATGTCGCTTTCATTGGCACCAGCGGCTCTGGCAAAAGTACTGCCCTGCAGCTGTTGTCCCGCTTTTATGATCCGAAGCAAGGCTCTGTCTCTATGGATGACTACGACATTCGCACCCTAAGTGAAGCTTCTTTACGAAAACAGTCCACACTCGTTACGCAGGATACCTTCTTATTTAATACGACCATTCGGGATAACTTGCTATTGGATAGCGGTGCTTCGGAAGATGAAATGATCGAGGCGGCCAAGCAGGCAAACATCCATGATGTCATTGCAAGTTGGCCTGACGGATACGATACACAGGTGCATCATGAAGGGGGCTCACTATCAGGTGGCGAACGCCAACGTTTATCGATTGCAAGAGCGCTCCTAAGGAAGCCGAACATTTTGCTGCTCGATGAAGTAACATCCGCATTGGATCCAGCTACCGAAGCAGACATTAATCAGCTCGTTGATCGGCTTAGATCCGAGAAGACCATTGTATCCGTGACACATCGCTTATCCTCAGTTAAGAACGCCGACTGCATTTATGTTTTCCATGACGGGCGAATTGTGGACTCTGGTACCCACCGTGAGCTTCTTCATAAGAGCAATCTCTATCGCAGTCTCTGGGACAAGCAGTTCGGATTTAACCTATCTGAGGACGGACTCTACGCCACGGTGGATATGGATAGGCTTGCCAAGCTTCCCTTCTTCGAAGGTATTGCACCCCCGCTGCTTAAGAACATCGCTATGTTATTTACAACTGAAACCTGTAAAGAAGGCGAGAATGTTGTGAGCGAAGGCGATGAGGGCAACAAATTCTACATTATTGTCCGTGGTAAATTTGAAATTATAAAACGTATGCCTGATGGTGGGGAACGACGGGTCGCCGTACTGCAAGATGGGGATCATTTCGGCGAAATTGCCTTACTTCACAATGTACCTCGAAATGCAACAGTAAGGGCGATGGGGCCTTCGGTGCTATTGTCCGTCAGACAAGAAGCTTTTCACCGTTTAATGGCTGAACACCCGCAGATTCTACAATCTCTGGAACAAACACTTCAGAAACGAATCGGATAATGACTGGAAGTCAGAAAGGAGATTCAAGATGACGATAAGTTACCAAAAGTGTGTCAGTGATGACGATTTCGCCAAGGCCAGTTTATTCATGTTATCCCATAAGCGCGACCTGCATGCTTCTTATTCTACGTTAGAAATGGTTACTCTCATCTATTCCTACGTGACTCAGGGCAATCTGATTTGTGCAAAAGATGCCGATAACCGTGTGGTCGGAATCGTAGCCTATTACTACGGAACACCTGAACAGGAATTTCAGGATAAGGATGTTGCCTTAGTAGATATTGCCATTGCAGATAGAGCTTATCGAGGGTCACGCTTATTTATCCAAGGACTGAATTATATGGTAAATCAGATCATGGAGGGACATCCACAGGTCCAGGAGTTCAGGCTTGCCGCCTTGGCCGAGAACGACTATCTCTGTCGGCTGTATGCCAAATTTACAAGATCACGCTTCGAACGCGAAGGCAGTCACGGCAAAGAGGTCGTTTTTTGTGAGAAAATTAACAATCTCAGGGATACCCTAAAGAAATTTACTAGGATATAATGGAAAAAGGTAAAACAAATTACGACAAAAAGGAGGCAATCCGTATGTTTCCAGTACCCCCAACTCTCGACAAAGGTTCTAAAAAAGGCGGCGGCTTCGGTAAAATCGTTAAGGTTAACGATTCACTTCGCGTACAACCACAGTAATGTCCTTCGAATTTCGAGTCTGCGAATTTGAAATGGATCATGAGGCCTATATGAACTTCCTGCTGCGCCATCATGACGAACTCAATTTGCCTTATACTTTCGGCATGAAGCTCAGCTTCATCAGTAGTCCGCTCTTTCTAGGTAAAGCCATGCTCATCATCAGCGAGGAGTCCTACGACATGGTCGGCGCTGTCGGCTTCGGTTACGGCACTGGTCCCGGCGATTACGAGGATCAGCATATTTGTCAGATCGAGGTCGCCTTTATTGAAAAAGAGCTGCGAAGATCATCTTTATTCGTACAAGGACTACGTGCACTGGTACATGCCATTAAAGCAGGCAATCCCGGCGTCCGGCAGGTTCAGTTCTGGACTTCCGCGGCCGAGGAGGGGCAGGATCGGCTTTTCGCCAAATTCCTTGCTCTGCCCGGCTCGACGAAAACCATTGTGAACACCTTAGCCCTCTATACGGTGCCGTTTCATGAACTTGAGGCTTATTGTCACCGTTTGAGATAACTAGAGCAAGACACCAAAGGAGCTAGCCCATTTGTAGGGGTTAGCTCCTTTTTGGTCTCATTGTGATAGAAAATGGTCTCCCTAATTGGATTTCGGGAGCTTGTTGATGAAGGCTTTCAGGCTTTCTTCTCCGTTGATAAACAGCCTTTTGAGCAAGTAAGGGGACTGCTGATTGGTTGTGTAGCCTTGGTCGATCGTAAACGCATACCGAAAGCCGTGATCTTTCAAGACCTTCAACGTTGTTTCGTTATATTCACCATAGGGATAGCAGAATACGTCTGCTTGTGTGCCTAGCTTCTCCTCAATTAACTTTCTAGCTTCTGTGATCTCATAGACTTGTTGTGCTGCAGAAAGCTTAGGCAGATGAGGATGTGTCATACCATGCGGTTGGATGTCCCAACCTGCTTGTTGGAGCTGCTTGACCTGTTCCCAATTCAAATAACCAGCGTCCTCGACCATGCCTGGTGACATGAAGAGCGTAGCAGGGAAATTGTATTTGGCCAGAATCGGCATCGCCTCCTCCACATTATCCACATAGCCGTCATCAAAAGTAAGCAGTACAGGCTTATCTGGCGCTGCATGACCACTTTTCTTTTCTATAAGGTTAATGAATGTTGTGAGAGAAATAGGCGTATACCCATGGTCGTGCAGATATTTCATCTGCGCCTCTAGCTTGGCTGGAGAAATAACGACCACATTTCCTGGATCCATTGTGACGCTATGATAGTTGAGGACAGGAATGCTGACTTTGGATGAAGCTGATGGAGTAACAACCCCATTGGGCATGTAGGTGTCCACGGTAACGGAAGTTGGCTGAGGTGGGGCTGTCAACTCTTGCACGGATGGTGTTGGTGCTGGAATCACGTCACTCTGATCAGATGACGTCGCCGTTGGAATTGTGTCCACTTGAGCTGGGAGTAGCTGCTCAGGTTTGTCCGGTGGGAGGGAAGAAACCTCAGCGGGTACAGGCGTAGACACGGAAGATTGGATGAGTTCTTCGGCTTGTACTTCTATGAGGGTGGGAGCTGTTGAAGAATTAAGACCACTGATGAAAAAGAGGAAAAGAAGCGTAAACAACCCCGCTAGTACCGTGTAAAATAGGAACCTCTTCCTTCGGACGTTCATAGCAAACCACCCATTTCTCGAGGAATCATCTATCACTCTATTTGTAAGCCGTGATTGAGAAAAATATTCCTAGATTTTGAGAATGGGTGGGGAGTTGGAGGAGATTAGTGGCGCAGAGATAGACAAGGTGCGGATCGAGAGGCGTGAAGACAGTTTGAGGAACGGAGAACTCGGAGTTACGGAGAAGCGTGGAACAGGGTAAGGAGCGGAGGACTGCGTACGAACTGAAAAGCGGAACTGAGAAGTGGAGGAACAGAGAAGTACAAATTCTAACGGACACGAGTGACGTAATTTGTCCCAAAGATGGGCTTTTTGGAAACTAACGGACACGATAGCCGTTAAACGGCCCTAACAAGCCGAAAGTTCCCTGATTTCAGTCAAATAAGGTCATCCATGTCCGTTAGCCTAGCTAAGCAATCGAATATAACCTAATAACATCTGCTGTGTCCGTTAGCATCTTACTTGCTGGATACTTGTTGGATACTTGTTGCTACTTGTTGCTACTTGTTGCTACTTGTTGCTACTTGTTGGCTAATGACACTACTGATACTGCTAGGTTGTTACTACTGTTAAGTAAAAAGCAAAAGCACCCAAGCAAATAAAGCAATCACCACTAAGATCGTATCCGTTCTCCGCCACTCCAGCGTGTTCTTCCGGAGAAGCAACGTTGTGCCATCGATTTGTTTCATCTCCATCGCAACCGTCATTTGCTCTGCTTTGTGGAACATTCCTAGTAAAAGTGGAACGACCAATGCAGGAATGTCGCGCACTCGAACACTACCTGGGCGAACAGAGGCTTTGCCTCGTGCTCGCACGATCATCGAGAATTGCTGCCACTCCCGCATAATGAGCGGGATGAAGCGGAAAACAAACGAAACCGCCAAGGAGAAGGATGCCACGGGCAACTTTACTTTGTACAAATATTTCAATGCCCAGTTCAGTCCCTGCACGAGCTGGCTATAGGGGGTCGACATGGCGAGCCAGCAGCCTGCCATCAAGACGACAAATAATCGCGTCAGAATAAAGGTGGTGCTCCAACCATTGTCAACCGAGTAGCCAAGCGGTGAGAATTCGATCCCCGCCAGCGCAACGGAAAAGATCAAGAAAATCGCATACGACGTTGCGATCTTGCGGATTCCGCGCAACACACTGCGCGGGAGGCCGAGAAACGCGCAGCCCACGAGCACCGCGGCCACCGCGAGGCTACCCCACCCCTGCTGCCCCATCGTGCCGATGGCGAGCAGCAGGTAGAGCAGCCACTTCGCGCGCGGGTCCAGCCCCAGCCACCCCGCCTGCGGCGCGGGTGGTTCCGGCGCCGGCCGCTGCGCGGGCCGCGGTGGCTGCGCCACCGCTGGCGCAGAAGCGCTGGCGCTGCCCGCTTCGCGCAGCGCAGCCAAGATCGCCGACGCGGCAAGCGCCGGCGTGAGCAGATCCGGCGCGATGGCGATGCCAACGCGCGCCATCTCCACAGAGGCCTCCGCGCAGCTCGGGAGGCCAACCCCGGCGCGCGCCAGCACCTCGGGCGCGCGGCAGAGCTCTTGCGGCGAGCCGTCGAAGACGAGCTCGCCATGGTCTAGAACGAGGACACGGTCCGCTAGCGGAAAGAACGTGTCCAGATCATGCGTGGCGACGACGAGCCCGCCACGACCGCCACGCTCGCGCAGCATGCGCAGCAGCTCGCGCACGGCGGCCGCCTCGAGGCCGGCAGTTGGCTCGTCCATGAGGAGCCAATCCGGCGCCGTGGCGAAGGTGGTCGCCAGCGCGAGCCGGCGCTGCTCGCCGCCGCTGAGCGCGAAGGGCGAGCGATCCATGGCGAAGACGCCATGCGGATCGAGCGCATGGGTCGCCTCGCGAATGCGGCGATCCCGCTCTTCCTTTTCAAGTTTATACGGCCGAAGCGAATAAGCGAATTCTTGAGCTATGCTGCGTGCAAACAATTGCTGCTCGGGGAATTGAAACGTTAAGCCGATGCGAAGCAATTGCTTGGGATCGGCTTTCATCGGTTTCAGCCAAATCGGCTGTTCATCCACCGTAATCGTTCCGGCTTGTGGCTTAAGTAGACCCGACATCACTTGCAGTAACGTTGATTTCCCTGAACCTGCGTGGCCGATAAGCAAAGTCACGGATCCTTCCTGCAGCGTAAAGCTTATATCCTGGAGCAGTGTCACCTCAGGAGAATCAGGAGCTGTTACCCCTACATCCTTCAAAACGATCGGCATGAGATCACCTCCGCCAATTCTTCCATGTTCAGCGGAAGAGGGTCTAAAGTGAGACCCTGTTCTAGCAGATGCATCGCCGTTTGAATCACAAAGGGCGGATCAAAGCCAAGTTCCACACAAGGCGAAGATTTATCGAATTTCTTTAATTTCTCAAATTTCTCGATTTTCTCGGTTTCCTCAGATTTCTCAGATTTCTTTAATTTCTCAGATTCCCCCACAGCTTCCCCATAAAAAAACTCACGCGGATCCCCATCAAAGGTAATCCTTCCTGCTCCAAATCCGACAACACGACTCGCATCCGCCACCTCTTCCAACCGATGTGAAATCCATACAATCGTCGTTCCACGTTGATGCGCCTGGCGCACAGCTTCCCGAACTTCTTTGCGAGATGCTGGATCCAGCATGGCCGTCGGTTCGTCCAAAAGCAGAATCTCTGGACTTGCTGCGAGTGCAGCAGCGAGATTTACAAGTTGTTTCTGTCCCCCAGATAAGGTAGCCATTGTACGCTCTGGAGAAAGTGACAAGCCTACAGCAGCTAATACTTCCGTATACCAGCTCCTGCGTTCCTCAGCCGTTAATTGTTGCGCTTGTGGCAAGAAATCTAGTTCCTCCCCTATTGTTTCTCCTAGGAATTGAGCTTCTGGCAATTGGAGCACGCCTCTTGTCGCCTGCGTCACATCGACCGTTCTACGCTGAACTTGCCCTTCCGACAACGGATTCAAGCCTAGCAGCACGCTAGCAAGTGTACTTTTCCCGCTCCCATTGGGTCCCACAACAGCGATCCACTCACCTCTATGAATGTCTAGCGAGACGCCCGACCATACACGCCGCCCTTCTCCTGATTCCATTCGATAGACGATCGAAGCGTTCTTTAATGACATTAATTTTTCTCTTGTTGGCATATGTAAAAAAGTTCCTTTCACTTTTCTAGCAGTTGTGCTATCATCTGTATTGTCAACTTGTTAACCAGTAATTTGGTTGACAATACAATAACAATACCAGAAACAGGAGTGATCAACAATATGAAACTTACGTTACGTGGTGTAATTTTCAGCGCATTATTTGCAGCAATTCTCGTGTTATTCAGCTTTATCAAAATTCCTCTTCCTACGTCACCTGTACCCATTACACTTCAAACATTAGCCGTTATGCTCGCTGGAGGGTTACTAGGCGCACGATACGGATTTCTAAGTATGGCCCTTGTCGTTGTTCTTACTGCACTGGGTTTTCCCCTTCTAGCTGGGACTGGCGGTATTGCCAAAGTGCTCGGACCAAGCGGTGGCTTTATCATGATCTGGCCGATATGCGCCCTACTCATTGGTCTTATTTTACCTCGTATTCGTCTGAAAGGCATCAAGGGCTATATTGCTGCATTTCTTGTTCTTGAAGTTTTCGGTTCCCTTTTTGCATATTTAGCTGGCGTACCATGGTTAATGTATAAAGTACCTGCTTATTCCTTTGCAGATGCAATGGCCGCAGGATGCTATCCATTCCTCGCTGGAGATGCGATTAAAGCGGTCGTAGCTGCACTCATCATTGCACCTGTTCGCCAAGTCTTCCCGCCACAGCGCCTTACAGGTTCATCTTCACATAGCATCGTGAAGACAGAGAATTCGCAGGATGCGTTGACTCACTAATCCAATCTTATTCGCCTAGTACCTTACCTCATATTCGCCAAACAAATAAGAGCCACCCCCAAAGTAGCTAATCTACTTGAGGATGGCTCTTTCATTTCTTCACCTAATTTTACTTCTTCGTAAACCACTCATTTAAAGCATCAATCGCAGTCTTCCCGCCCTTAGCATCTAACTCCTGTGTAAATTTGTCGAACTCTGACAAATCACGCTTACCCATAATAAATTTCATTGTGTGGAGTTTGCAGGTTAGGAGGTGCTCGTAATTCACAAATTTGATTAACTGGAAAATGTACAGCTATTTATGAGAAATTTCCTAGAAAACTCAATTTAACTGGAAAACCTGTAGTTAAATCTCTCCTTTTTCTTCCTATTAGGTAAAATAGTAAAAATTAGCTGCAGATTTTCCATCTGTTCTTCGTTTGTTCAATAAAAACCAATATTTAACAGCAGAAAATCCATCTATTCATCTGACACACAGGAGAATTGCGAAACTCCCCTCCGATCAACTCACTTTTCTGAGAATAAAATCAAAAAAGACCAGCCCTTTAGTCCAGTCTTTGATCCACCGATTTAAATCAATGAAAGCTATTGTCTAGCCTCATATTCGGCCGATATCTTCTTAAACACCTCAAAGCTGCGTCTCGCGCATTCCGAAATCGCGATCGGATGGAACCCTCTCACTTCTGAATATAGCGTATCGTGGAGCGGATCTGCCCAAGAGGCCGGAAGCTTATCAGCCCCGAGCTTCGCCCCCATAATGGATCCAACAGTAGCACCGTTGCAATCCGTATCCCAACCACCTAGAACGGCTGTCGTAATAGCCAGCTCAAAATCATCCTTCGCAAAGATCAGCGACGCAGCAACTAAGGCTGCATTATTGTTCGTATGCACACAATGATAGTGCTTGAACGCTTCCCAGATGCGATCGACAAGATCCAATTGGTCAACTGCACTGCGTGCAATGTCTACTGCTTTGCGAATATCATGAGCCAGCCGGCAGTTGCTTGGAATTTCACTAAGTCCTATTTCCACAATGCGTTCATTATCCGTTTCGTTAAAAGCTGCTGCAATCATGGCAGCCACAAACATTTCCCCGTAAATGCCGTTCTTCACATGGGAAAAGGAAGCATCCCGCCAAGCTAATTCAGCTGCCAACTCTGGATTTCCTGCCGCGCCGTAAGCAAAGCCATCAGCTCTGATCTGTGCTCCAATCCACTCCCGATACGGATTTAACCAAGTTCGCACCCAATCACTCTTCTGTGCCCAGTCCTCCGTTTTTTCACCTTGCATATGCGAGGTTACCTGAGCGAAATTCATATATGCTTGCGTCTCTGCTGTACATACCTGCTGATAGCTAAGATACATATGCCACAGTTTGCCAATATCCCAGCTATCAAAATCCAAACCTTTTTCCTCTAGAAGAATCAAGCCTAACACGGTGTAACGGATATCATCGTCGGTTTCCATAAACTGAATACGTTCTTTCAAGCTTTTATGGCACCACTCATTCAAATTCAAACCGTACTCGGCAGACGCCCGCGAACTCCCTGGGGTATAACCGCTAATTGGCCAAGCATCTGCTCCTTTGAACCATAGCTCGATATTTTTCCATCCGTGTCTCCCACCACTGCCGTACATAAAATGACCATTTTCCAGCGGTTTGCCTAATGCGCATCCAATACTCCTGCCAAGCCACGCACCGTGGAATTGGTTGAGCCATTCGGCTTCGGATTTATCAACTGTTAGTTGTCTAGGTCCTTCAGGTCGTAACGCAAGAATGCCAGGTAGATCTGAAGGCTCTGTATATGTAAAATCAGCGCTAATTTCAAGCTCCATCAACTGGTGATAAACCGCCATCAGCCTCGCTTCGTCATCTCCGGCTGCAGCCCACTTGTCTAGAAATCCGCTGACATCGCAGCCCTCTTCTCCCCTTTGTTTGATTTCCGCATGTACAATTCCCTTTAATTTTTCCCAGCCAGCCATCGTAAAACCACCTTTAATATAAGATTTTAAGCTGATTATACGAATTTGGCTTTAGCGAATCTTCTCAATTTCTTTCGCACTTCTCAAAATAATTGCTTCACGCCAAATTGTTTACGATATTCTTGAGGAGATAGTCCGGCATCCAAATTAAAGGCTCGATAGAAGGAGGCCAAGCTCTGAAACCCACTGGAAAAGCTAATGTCTGCGATACTATCGAGGCTCGTGACAAGCTGTTTCTTAGCTTCGCTAATGCGCAGCTGCGTCATATAAGCAATAAAGCTGATGCCAGTATGCTCCTTAAAAAGGCGGCTTGTCCGCGCGGTGCTCCAGCCTAGATGCTCAGCAACATCGGTAAGTTGAAGGGGCTCTTGATACCGTTCTTTCACAAAAAGCATCACTTCTTTGATCTCGCGCTGCGAATTGGACATATTCTTCCATTGCTCATTGCTGAAAGCACTCCTGTAATGGCGAAGTAAGATAACCCCCAACTCTAGCAATTTGCAACGAGTAAGCGTTAGATAACCCTCAGCCTTTGCATCAAGCTCCTCATAAATCTGTTGAATGAGTACCCCGATTTGCCCCGCAAGCGGTGTTCCAGCCCCAATATGGTTCTCAAATCTCTCAGAACGATAGGCAAATGGCAGTAATAATCGTTCATCTTCTTCAAAAAGGAGACTCGGATCGAAATTCAGAAAAATATATTGGCTTGGATCGTGCTGTGCGGATTGAGCAATATGAAGCTCCGTATTATTGACAATAAAGACATCGCCTTTGCGAACTTCGTATCGTTTATTTTCAAAAATAAATTGCCCTCTCCCTCCCCGGCAAAAGCCAATTTCCAAGCTAGAATGGAAATGAAGAGGTTGTGGATACGGTTTTGGACACCAAAGATACGCATTAATTGGAATGAGATTGTCATATTCGATCTTCTGCTTCAATTGGTTTCAGTCCACCTTCGAAATTAAGATAGCTCTATTTTACCATTAGCAAAAATGTTGTGGAAAATAAAAATGCCGCTACTCATTTTTACGAAATTGTAATGTCTCACTCCTCATTTTTATGCGATTGTTATGCTTGAATTAGTAAGATTAGTCCTGTAGACAACAGCGCAACAAACAAATCCAATCCACTTGAGGAGTGTTTCTCGATGAAAAATAAACAAAAAGTTCTTGCCGCTCTCACGATTTCAGCAACTGCCCTAATATCCGCCATTCTTCCTTACCATGCCCTAGCAGCAAATCCTTTCACGGATTCCGCAAGTGTTGCGCAAATCCAAACTGCGATTGAGCAATTAGCTCAGCAGCAGGTACTGTCTGGTTATGAGAACAATACGTTCAAACCTAATCAAGCCGTCACACGCAGTGAGATTGCCAAAATGGTAGCCCTCTCTTTCCACGTAAATACTTCTGTGGATGCAACGACAGCTAGTCCTTTTCAAGATGTGACTTCAAAAGATTGGTACTATAACTACGCCATTTCCCTTCAGTCATTAGGCGCTATGAATAGTGTGTCCGGCCAGCAATTCGCTGGGGCGCAGACGATCACGGCCGAGCAGTTGAGCAGCATCATTGCGACGGTGCTTCAAGTTGACGTTGCAACGATTCGCCAGTTGCCAAGCTACGCATCACTAAGCAGCCAAGTTACACGCGGTCAAGCTGCCTTGCTTCTCGTTGATGCTCAGAAAGTCGCTCCTGTTCGTGTCACGAAACTGGAAGTTTTGAATGCTATTTCCCTACAGGTGACCTTCTCAGCACCGATTCCGACGGCAGAATTAGAGCTAGATCCGGCGTCCAAAAACTTTGTTTTCGACAATGGCCTTGCTATCAATAACGTGCCGCGCCTAAAAACAGGTGCTGTATCCACCTATATCGTTCCAGTTCCAACACAAAAAGCAGGTACAACGTACTCACTGTCTTATAAAGGTCAACCTGCTGTAACATTCACAGCTAGCACAGAGAAAATCCGTTTGGATTCCACGGCTCAGGTTGCCAATGATCTATTCGAAGTTGAATCCCATCTGACTGACGGTGTTGCGGATTATGGTTATGTCATCGCCGCTTACAGCAAGGGTCGTCCTGGTTCCTTTATCGTTGATGCATCGAATCGTTACAACGGCATGACTTACCAGATCCTATCTTCCATGCGTAATCGCCAAGTTCAAATCACCCCTGCGGGCGGTGCAACGATGACAGCTAATTACTTGCCATTCACGCAAGCAACCGATGGTCGCCAAGCGCCGAAGTTCATTTTGCCTAACGGAGAGACCTTCAAACCTGGTGTGACCTATACGGTTTCCGCAGACTGGGCGACCCTAAAGAACCCTACTTTTACGGCAAAAGCATTCGCTCCGCTCCAGCTTCAATCCGCTGCCGCGGTTGATGCGAAGACAATTGCAGTCACACTAACGCAGGATCCGAAGGATGAAATCTTCGTTTCCCGCCGCGTAACCCTAACTGCTGCCGATGGCAAAGTTCTGACTGCTGAATACAGCTTGACGACACGCAAAGGTGCCGTGGGTACGTTCACGCTTCTCAACAATGATCAGTTGGTTCCAGACACAACATACACAGTTGCGCCAGTAGGTGCATGGGCGACAGCAACAGGCGTCACTTTAAACTTGAAAAAGTAAGTGTAACCTCAACAATCGAATGACAAAAAGATAAGGAAGATGACCTGTGATCAGGTTCTCTTCCTTACCTTTGTTTGCTAAACTTATCCACAGGTACTGTGTTTCCTTGGCTTCTTTTACTCTAAATCCAGAGGTGACCTTCTATATGGCATTCATGAATAGTTCTCTATTCGCACGCTTAACACCGCTCACGCTGTTTCTTGTGTTAGTTGGCTGTAGCGGCCAACAGCCGAACGCAGTCAACACCATCAACCCAACGAAGACAGCAACGCCTTCTCCTACTGCTGCTGCAACCCAAACACCGGCGACAAGTTCCTTACCGGCGACTGCGAGCCCTTCACCTCCAGCGGCTGTGGATACAACCCTGATGGTGACGCATTCGAAAAGTGACTACATGTCCTTCCTCGATCCCGCTTCAGGCCGGATGGAGAAACTTGTCGTAGGAACGGCCCCTTTTGCCATCGCAGAAGGGCCGAATCATCGCGCTTATGTGTCGACTGCTGAAGGCGTAGCCGTCATCGATACAAAGCTTCGTTCACGAATTGCGCTTGTCCCTTATCAGGCTAATGTGGGTAAACCACCACGCTTTGGTGAATACCGCTCGGGCGGCATGGGAGTTGCCGTATCGCCAGACGGTAAATTCATATATGTCGGTGTGTATCTCGATGGAGGTAAGAGCCAACTTGAGATCTTAGATTCGGAAAAGCTTGCAATGACAGGCCGAGTCGCTGTTGGCGTACGACCTTTTGACGTTGTAACCAGCCTTGACGGTCGCGAAGTCTACAGTATCGATCACGACGGCTACACCGTGACGGCTGTTGATCCTTCCAACCTCAAAGCTCGCACGTTAGAAGCTGCTCCTTTCGGTAAAGGGGGCTTCGAGAAGCCGCACTATGCCGCAGTTCGAGCTGACGGCCGCTTACTTCTGCCTTACCAAGGCCGCGGCCTTGTGGTGCTGGATCCGAAGAGCGGCAGCTACACAACCGAGCCCTTGACGGGGAACACACACCAAGAAGGTGTCACGCTTACCCCGGACGGCAAGCAGCTGCTGGTCGTTGGCATCGGTTCGGCAGGCAGTGCTACGGGCAAGCCCAATTTGACTGTGCTCGACGCCAATACCTATAAGGAAAAGATAATCCCGTTAACTCGCATGCACCAAATGGTCGCCAGCAGCGCCGATGGGCGCTATGCCTATCTCACAGGGGGCGTCACTTATGCCGATACGGGCTGGAATGGAATGACGGTGGTCGACCTGGCAGCAGGCACGACACGTGAATTCGAGCTGCCTGATTACCCGCTTGATGTGCAGCTGTTGACGAATAACTAGTCTTAGCCGATCCTTAGAGTTCCTAGGTTTGGAGACAGTCTTGATTCACAAATCTGATTAACTGGATAATATACATCTATTAAGGTGAAATTTCTTAGAATAATCGATTTAACTGGAAAATATGTAGTTAATATTGCCTCTTTGGTGCATATCGGCTAAAGTGGTCGAAATTAACTACAGTTTTTCCATCTAATCTGCGTTTGTACGGAAAACCTCAATATTTAACTGTATAAAATCCATTTATTTACCTGGAAGACAGTGGTTACTCTACTCGCGACCAGCATTTCACACATCATCATGCCCTAATTCTTCGCCAACTTTATAAAAGTATCTCGGTAGGTATTGAATTGCTCAAGAGCCGCTTTCTTCCTGTATCGCCGGAAATCAATCCCCCTTCGCCATATAACCAACACCAGGGTAGGTCACAATCACTTCCTGCCCTTCGGTGTGGGCCTTCAGCTTCTGCCGAATGCGCGCGATGGTAACGCGCAAATACTCAACCTCATCGCGATACTCACTTCCCCAAATCTCGCTCAACAACTGCTCATGCGTCATGACTTTGCCTTCATACTGCAAGAGTAGAACGAACAAATTATATTCCGTCTCGGTGAATTTCACGTCCGTTCCACCTAGTCGGATGCGTCGCTGAGCTAGATTGACGTTCACAGGTCCAACGGTCAATTCACTCACCGTAGATGGTGAAGGCATACGTCCATCCAAGCGACGGAGCACCGCATTGACTCTGGCGAACAGCTCGTCCAGCGAAAACGGCTTGGTCAAATAATCATCCGCCCCGAGATTCAACCCCTGCACTTTATCTGCACCATTGCTTCTTGCTGTTAGCATAATAACAGGCACACTCGAATAAGCGCGCAGTCTGCGCAATACTTCGAAGCCATCCATCCCCGGCATCATTAGATCCAGCAATATCAAATCTGGATCGACGGCTTCCATCTTCTCCAGCGCCTCGGCCCCGCTCTGACAGGCCACCGTTTCGAAACCTAAGGATTTCAAATTCGCCGCGATGAACCGAATGATTTTGGGCTCATCGTCGACGATCATGATTTTCTTTGCGCTCATGCTAGCTCATCTCCCCCATTAAACCGTGGAATCATCAAAGTGAATCGGCTTCCCTCACCCAGTTGGCTTTCAACCTGAATGGCTCCGCCATGGGCTTCCATAATTCCTTTGCAAATCGCCAACCCAAGCCCCGTGCCCCCGGTTTGACGACTGGACGATACGTCCACGCGATAGAAGCGATCGAATAATTTCTCCAAATGTTCCTCTGCGATACCGATCCCATTATCCTGTACGTGAACGTAGACATACTCTTCATCTGCATGTGTGGTCACCTGAATGATCGGTTCCCGCTCGTTATAGCGAACTGCATTGATGAACAAGTTCAAGAAAACCTGTTCCATCCGGAGCTTATCTGCAAAAACTAGAGGCGTATCCGAAGATAACGCAACCTCCAATTGAAGTCGTGCAGCGCTGATATCTTCAGGCAGTCTATGTCTAGCACTTTCGATTACGGCGGCTAGCCTCAACGGTTGCGGATGTATCCCCATCGCACCTGATTCGATTTTGGATATATCCAGCCACTCATCGATAAGATCTTGGATTCGGCCTATATCCTCGTGAATGCCTTCCAGCAGCTCCAGCTTAAAGTCCTCATCCCAGTGGGCATCCCTGCGCAGCAATGTTTCCACACCGCCGCGGATACTCGTAATCGGAGTTTTGAATTCATGCGACGCTAGTGAGATGAGATCGTTCTTCAGCGCATCGATTTCATGCTCCTTCGTTCTGTCACGCCACACGTAGCCGCGGCCAAATACCCGCCCCTCCCGCGCAACCTGAAACGCGGATACCATCATAAAGCGTGGCTTGCCTTGCTCTGTTTTCACCGTTAAGGCGCTCTGAACTCTCGGCTCTGCTGTCAACTTACATAATTGGAGCTCGTCCTGATCTTCAGGCAATAGCTCAGCAATCCGCTCAAATAAATCAGCTTCTGGCATATGGGACAATTCACCCATTGGAATCGCGAAACTTTCCGCCATCTGATGATTGGCATACAGCACGTTATGCTGCACATCAATTAGGACAATCGCATCTGACATGCTTTCCAAAACAGCATTCAGCGTCGCATGCTCGTCCTGCAATCGTTGTGTGCGCTCTTCTACGCGATGCTCAAGCTCGCTATTCAGCTGCAGCAAGGCGCGTTGGTTTTCCTTGATCTGCGCGGCCATGCGGAAGAAATGCTCGGCAAGCTGATGCAGCTCTGCGGGTGCTCCTCGCGGTACAACCTTCTGGTCTGGCTGAGCGAATGATCCTCCAGCTAATCGCTGTGTATAGCCGACTAAGGCGTGGATCGTGCCGTTCAATCTTTTGGCCAACAGACTGCCTAGCAGTAAGGTTAAAATGAGCGTAAACACTAACAACAGCAACGTGATCCGTAAAGATTCCGTGAATGCTGCATTGACGGCTGCGGTCGACCTGCTTACCCATACAATGAGATTCAAGTCTGGAATAAGCTTGTATGTAATAAGTTCTTTATGCGATGAGGCGCTTAATGTGTAGGTGCCTTCGCCTTGTTTGTGCACTTTGGCATCGGCGACGACGGGCTCCTTGGATAAATCCGCCATGGATTCCGTTAACGCTGCATTCGGATGATAAATCGGCTTGCCGGCATGATCCAGCACAACAGGATACGCCTCTGTCCCATAATCGTATTTGGTAACGAGCGTCTTAATTGGCCCTAGTTCAAGTACAGCTAATACGAAGCCATCCACCTGCTTGCTGCCCTTGTAAATCGGTACGGCAATCGCTATAGCTGGTTGGTTCAAGCTCTCAGGGCCTTTGAATAACGAAGATATAATCGCTTTCTGTCCAGCCTTCACACGTGCCGTATAGTCTCGATCGTTAACATCAACACCAATCAGATCCGTCGACATCCGGTGTGTTGCTTTGATCGTACCTTTATCATCGACCACATAGATGCCTGTGAATCCCTCCAGATTCTCTTGCAGCGATTGCAGCTTCAACGTCAGACTCTCCCGAGTTCGAAAAGCCGCATCCGATGCCGAGATCGTAGCCGCCAAGGTTTCAACGGCATTGCGATGATAGGACATATAAGCTTCCACCGCATCTCCAAGGCGATACGTCGTCTGCCGCTGGTTTTGGTTCGTTTCCTGTGTAATATGCTTAATTTGCGAAACCTGAAAGCCGCCTAGAATCAGGATCGGAATCAAGGCCATCAGGGCAAATGTAATCGTTAAATGTGACCTCATGGAATAATGCTTCAATTGGAAATACCCCGCTCTCCGGTTCAAGCTTTTGTTTGCTTTCCAACTTATTTTACCACTGACAAATTTGTAATGAAAATGAAATCTAACTTTCATGTTGTTTTAATGTAACTTGCCTATAATAAAGACCAACCCCCCTTTAAAATATATATACTTAGACCCACAGCCCGTTGCTGTGGGTCATTTTTTTTGGCATACTAGGTAGACACTAAACACTAAAGGGCGGCTACGTATGACAACACCTGACCATGAATGGATGACGACCAAATTTCGCGGAATCAAGAATGTCATTTCCTCCTACTTAACGCAGGTACTGCCTCAATTTCAGATATCACCGATTATGATGTATGTCTTGGAGTATCTACGCAAGCATCCCGACTGCATCGCGGTGGATATGGCCAACGAATTCGGGTTAACCCGGGGAGCGATTACACAGCTATTGGATAAAATGGAGGAGCAAGGACTACTTGTCCGCAAACCCCATCCGACCAGTCGCCGCAGTCATCTTCTACAAATGACGGATAAAGGGAACGAGCTCATCATTCACATTCTCGCTGCGTATAATAAGAAAATCGAACAGCTCTTTACTTCTTATACAAAAGAAGAGCTCGCGGCATTGCAACAGCTATTAGCTAAAATGCCTGTTTAAAGAAGCTGTAACCATAAGTAGATTCTTCTACATAATGGACAGCTTTTTTATATGTCTTACTAGTAGAGCTGCTTCCTCTTCCAACTCATTAAAATTAGCCGAAACAGACTCCGAAGGGGAACGAAGATGCCTTATTAGGCCGTAATCAGACGAAACGAGAACTAAGGGGAACGTAAAGGCACTACAGGCTCAATTTTCGTGAGTTATGAGAGTTTTCAAAGAAATAAGATACGGTAGTTCCCTTACGATGACGATTTCACCTATTTTTCCGCAAATAGAGCATCCTCGTTCCCACTACATTGGTGGACTTGTGTGACAACCCTTTTCATCTTCCTCTTGACGAATTCGGCTTTCAGGTATATTGTTTAGTTTCTAAACAGTTAAACAAATAAACACATAAGGAGTTTATCGTATGCATAAAATAATGGCTATTACGGGGGCATCCTCAGGTATCGGACTTGCAACCGCCTTGAAGTTTGCCGAGCTTGGCTGGACCGTCTATGCAGGTACGCGTAATGTCGCTCGCGATCAAGAGCAGTATAGTGGTATCTCAAACCTTCATTTTATGGAAATGGAAGTAACGGATCCCGCTTCTATGGAAAAAGCCTTCGGCGAGATTGAAACCAAGCATGGTCATCTCGATGTACTGCTTTGTAATGCAGGTTTTGGTTTTCTGCGTGCGCTGGGGCAGGCGACTTTCGAGGAAATTCAAACTGTATTCGATACGAATGTATACGGAGTGATGCATACAATTCGAGCAGGCCTTCCCTTGCTTCGGAAATCGGATTCGGCTCATCTTATCGCGACAACGAGTGTTGGCGGCTTGGTCGGTCAACCCTTCAATGAAATCTACTGCGCTGCAAAATTCGCTGTAGAGGGATTGCTTGAAAGCTTAGCTACCTACTATAAGCCTGCCTTTGGTATTGATGTCACACTTCTGGAGCCTGGTGCGATTGCGACGAATTTCAATGCTACGGTACTGGGGCACGTGCAGAAAACCGGCGGCATCTTGGAAGATGACTACAAACCGATCATAACGCAATATTTGGATAATTTCTCCAAACGCAATACCGTGCCGCAAACCTCAGAGTCTGTTGCAGATGTTGTCGTTAAACTCGTCACGGAGATGGATCCTAAGCCGCTTCGTCTTCGCACTTCTGAGCAAGCGGAGGCTTTCGTGCAATATAAAGTGAGTCAAGATCCAACGGGTCTTGCTGGGATGTTGAATACACGTAAGCTGCATTTGAATATGTAGGCAAAATAAAAGGCTACGCCGTCCTTCAAGGACGGGAGCGTTTATGGAGAAATACAGGAAAAGGGACTGTACTTGAGAAGTACGTCCCTTTTTGTATACGCCAGCAGCCACGTTGGCGCTCCTCTCTCGTGTAGGGATGCGGGCAGCCATGGCTAAACACTAGAGTAACTGTAGTTTGTACAGCTAATTTCACGTCTACTTCGTGTTTCCATAATTTAACTGGAAATTATCCATGTAATTTCAAGATTTCAAGTGAATGCAGATGAAATTCAATGATCTAACAACATAAATTCCATCTAATCTTGAAATTTGGAGGAATTTGCGAGAATTAACTGTATGTTTTCCATTTAGCCGGGGTGGGAAAGCCGAAATCGGATAAAGTGGAGAATGAACCTTTCTATATACACCACCCCACAGTGGCATTGTCCCTGGGGTGGTGTTTTCTTATCAACACACAATTTCCCACAATGTTACGATAGGATGTCCATAATCTTTCGGTACAGTAAGGGTGTAAGGGAAATCAACCATCCCTGCATGCTACATAAATCGAAAGGAGTTTTCAAACTATGAAAACAACATGGAAAAAACGCGCCGTTCAAACAAGCCTGCTAGCTATTATGACAACCATCGCATTCGGTGCAGTAAGTGCATCTGCGGCAGATACAACAACAGAAGCGAAGCCTACTGGGGCTATCCAAATGGTAAAGGCTGTTGGAGCAGTGCCAGCCCTTCACTTCCGCTCTTCGAGTGCAGGCTTGCTTAACCAACCTGCTCATGAGCGCAACTATTTGAAAATGCTAGCCACTACGTACGCACCAGATACCCTGACTGACTGGAAGAAAGCGCTAGACGATCGAAAGCAAGCAGAAGCGGATCTGCCAAAACCCACTTTCGCTAAAACAGTAACCATTTCCAAAGAAGATGCAGATGGCAAAATGCAAGTATTCCCATCTTCGGATGCTACATTCACAACGTCCTTAGAAGGTGGAAAAGACATCGAAGCTTTACCTCTACTACCTGCTCTCACTGCTGATGAGCTGAAAAACCTACCCGAAGGGGTAGCAGCTACCACCAAAGGCTTCGTTACAAGCATTACGAAGTCCGATGGGACAGCTCCAGAGCAGATTACCCGTCTTCTTCCAGTTGAGGATGGAGTTGCGAGTGATATAATGATAGCAAAGCCTGTAGAGTCTGAAAGCATGAAACTTCAACAAAAATTAGCAGAGGCGGTAGAAGCGGATGATGCAAATGC
This sequence comes from Paenibacillus sp. 2RAB27, assembly GCF_052115445.1. Lineage (NCBI taxonomy): Bacteria > Bacillati > Bacillota > Bacilli > Caryophanales > Paenibacillaceae > Paenibacillus > Paenibacillus sp. 2RAB27. The sequence goes on along the minus strand of NZ_JBFRGR010000010.1, from coordinate 108,026 downwards.
AATCCGTGCGATCTTGCCGGATTTATTGAAGGATTTTGTAAAGGGAACAGAAGACATGCGTGACATGACTAAAAAAATCAAAGAACAGCAAACGGAAGCTGAGAAAAAATAAATAAGCATGAAGTATAGTGGAACCGATCGCACAACATGGCGAATCGGCTCCACTTTTCCACATGTTAAAAGGCTTGGAAGGCGTGATATACGATGTATAGCATCTTTTTAGTAGAAGACGAAGAACATTTAAGAGGCGTACTTGGCGCCTATTTGGAGAAAGAGGGGTGGCAGGTGCGTTCGTTCCCCGATGGAACCTCAGCCAGAGAAGCGATCTCGGAGCGGCCGGACTTGTGGGTCCTCGATATCATGCTGCCAGGCGTGGATGGCTTCCAACTCATCAGAGAGATTAAAGCCGATCAACCCTCACAGCCCGTGATCTTCATCTCAGCTCGCGATGCCGATATCGATCGCATCATTGGTCTTGAGCTTGGGAGCGACGACTATTTGGCGAAGCCGTTTCTGCCACGCGAACTAGTCATCCGCTGCCGCAAGCTGCTAGAGCGCGTATACGCACGGCAAGGGAACAGCGTGCTGACAGCCTCCATGGAGCGCCGCGCGCAGCTTACTACGCTAGCTTCCTACACGATCGACGAGCCCGCTCGCACCGTAAGTGATAATGGTGGCACCACACTCGATTTGACTTCGAAGGAATACGAACTGCTGCTCTACTTCGTGCAGCATCAAGGACAGGTGCTCGAACGCGAGCAAGTGCTGCGCGCGGTTTGGGGCATCGACTACTTCGGCACCGATCGTGTCGTTGATGATTTAGTACGCAGACTGCGCCGCAAGCTGCCCGACATGCGTTTAGAAACCGTATACGGATACGGGTATAGGATGGTGAAAGCATGAGTCTTCGACTAGGCCAGTGGCCGCTCGCCATGAAATTATGGGGAGCATTCGCCGCATTAACCCTACTCATTTTCACACTGCTCGCGGTGTTATTGCCTTGGACGTTAAAGGGATTTTTCACGGAGCAGCTTTATGATATTTTGATGGATACCCAAAGTGGTCTCCAGATGGAAGCAACAAGAGTTGCGAGTCCTGTTTTCGCTATCCCCCTATCACCACAGCCTATGAACATGACTTCAATCTCAGGATCCGATCCATCGCTTGGAAGTCGCGTCCTAGTTGTCCCTAACGCTGACGGAAGCAGTATCATGCAAATGGGAGCTTCATCGAGCGCTTCTGCTCCCACAATGACCGAAGTTTCTAAGCTTTCCGCCCAGATAACAGCTCCTTTTGAAAGCACAACACTGACCGGCCCTTCCATTCGGCATTTTACGATCAGTGGCACACAAGCAGCGGAGGCCGTAGCAGCAACAACACTCCGTCCTGCAGAGCCGTTCATGGCAGCCATGGAGAAAGATGCGCTGGCCCAGATGCAGCCCGTTGCCAAGTATACGCGCAGTATTGATAATAACAGTATCTTTTATGTCATCCGCAAAGAGATCGTCCAAGGAGCACCCAACTTTATCGTTTCCTACGCTTGGGGCAACTACCGCAATGATCTCATCATGTCGATGTTCGTCCGACTGATCCTATTGATGGTTGGCCTTATCGTGATCAGCTGGCTCCCCTGCTTACTGCTGGCTCGGTATTTCACACGTCCGCTCGTTCAGATGGAGCGCCATGTGGGACGTATGGCCGAACGCGATTGGCATGAGCCCATCGACACGGGGCGCCGTAAAGATGAGATTGGCCGCCTAGGCAAAGCCATTGAATTGATGCGGCAGCGGCTTGTAAAGCAAGATCGTGCGCAGCAATTCTTCCTGCAGCATACGTCGCACGAACTAAAAACACCGGTCATGGTGATCCGCAGTTATGCGCAATCCATACAAGATGGTGTTTTTCCCAAAGGCACGTTAAGTGCCAGTTTAGGCGTCATTATGAAAGAAGGCGAACGCCTGGAGAAGCGCATCCGCGATCTGTTATTACTGAACAAATTGAATTATTTTACGGCCAAAGAGAAGCCTTTCCATGCTTTTGAAATCAAAGCAGTCATCGAAGATGTTGTCGAACGACTCCGTTATAAGCGTCCTGAGATCACCTGGGAGCTGAACCTAGCTCCTCACACGCTCCATGGAGATCAGGAACAATGGAAGATCGCTTTGGAAAACATGCTCGATAATCAGCTTCGTTATGCCGAAACTTGCATTCGGATCCGCATGAGTCCCGCTCCTCATTTTGGAATTAGGATGAGTAACGACGGTCCGCTGCTCGATGAGACAATCGCGGATAATCTGTTCGAGCCTTTCCGCACCGGCGGCAAGGGGCAGTTCGGACTCGGCCTGGCTATTGTGAAACAAATTATGGATCATCATGCGATGAGCGTTCAGGCTAAGAATGAAAGTGACGGTGTCACTTTCACCATTTTACCTGCTGACGATACGGTTCGAGGCTCCGAGACATAGCACGAAGTAGCAGAAATAAATAGCTGCATAAAGGACCGTCGTCGTAATCACCGGAATGAGGATCTCACCGCTAATCAGCTTGATCGTCGTCAGCGCCCTGAGAACCATGATACTATGCGCAACACCTAGTATTAGCGGCAGCATGAATACGAACAGGGTCTGTTTGGCGATCGTCGTCCTAATTTCTTTGCGGCTGACACCGATTTTGCGCAGCATCGCATAGCGCTCTTTATCCTCGTTCGCATCCGTCAGCTGTTTGAAGTAAATCATACAGCCCGTCGCAGCCAGGAAGACAAGTCCTAGGAAACCAAGCGTGAATATGTCCATGCCTGCTGACTCCATGTTTTGGCGATATTGATAATAGTAGGAGGACAGCCCGTACTGCTCTGTTTTCAGCTTCATTAGGGAATTAGAGGTCAGCTTCGTTGACCCTTGATTCTTAACAACATACCCTTTGTACGTCACTTCTTCTGATCCTGGGACCAGCTTGGCATACAGGGAATCACTGACGATGAAGACGAGATCGGGGAAGCTCCATGGCAATATTCTTCCTACGATGAGTTGCTGGACCGTTAGCGTTTGCTTGCCCCCCTGAGTATTGAAAGTAATCGTGTCTCCCTTCACTTCATTCAAGGTGAAGGTCGAATATCTCGGCTGTATGACCGCGATGTCTTGATCTTGGAGTACCACTTGACCCTCTCTATTCAACACCTCTGAGGTACGATTGTACATGGAGGCTGACACCATCTTGATTGGAACTGAACTTGGCGAGTGACCTGATGGACGATAGTAGAAATTCGTCACGTCCGCCGTAACTCGTATAATCGGTACATCTAGCTTGGCTTCGATTGGATGTTCTGTATCCTGCTCCAGCATAGTGCTAACTTGCCCATCGAAGCTTGCACCTTGTGATATGTGCATGTAGCTGAAAGGAGCTTCTTCCTCTGCTTCTTTGGTGATCGTGAAATAGGAGCTTGAACCCACTGTAACGACACAAAGCGTTAGCGCACTGAGCAGCGCAATCATCGTGAACATTCGCGTATTTCCACGAATGCGATAAATCAATTGCGCTGTGGAGATCATGTTTATGCCTTTATAGTAGCGAGACTTCGTCTTTTGGGCGATTTTCAAGATATAAATGAGTGCATACCGGAATAGCAGATACGTGCCAGCGATCAAGGTGCCGAAGATAATGAGGAGGTTCCGTCCCAACTGGGCAGAAGTCGCCATAGGCTGGAACACTGTCCAATAGCAGAGAATCAATAGGGCCATGGCCAAAACTGCTGAAAATGCCGATGGCTTCGGTACCTGCTCCCCCTCTTGCTCTGCCTTGAACAATTCCACGAGCTGAAAGCGATAGATCAATCGGTAGCTATGGATCGAAGTAACGACGATGATGATGGCAAATACGATTAGTGTGTTCACAATCGCCTCAGAAGAAATACTGAAGCTGACTTCAACGGTTGAATCCAGCAATTTGAGGAACATCATCGCAAACAGCTTGGACAGTAACGTCCCCAGCACGATACCTACTGCAACGGCGCCAATGCCCATGATCATATTTTCATAAAATAACATGGTGCCTATTTTACGCTTCCTCACGCCAAGCAACGCGTACAAGCCTACTTCTTTCTTCCGCTTTTTGGTGAAAAACGAGTTGGAATACCAGATAAACACCGCAACGAACAGGATGAGCACGATCGAAGCTTGTGTGAAAACGGACTTCATGCCTTCCCATTTCTGCATATTCGCCGCAATCTCCTCACTGTAGCGCAAGGAAACGAACGTATAGTAAATCACGACACTGAAAATCATCGAGATGAAATAGATCAAATAATTTTTCAGATTACCGATGACATTCCTTCTAGCCAGACTAAATAAGGTCACTTGCCCCACCCCCTAGCACCGAGAGCACATCCATGACTTTGTTGAAAAACTCCTTGCGCGAAGCGTTCCCCTTATTTAACTCCGTGAATAATTGACCATCTTTAATAAAGACAACACGTGTACAATAGCTGGCTGCGAAAGCATCATGCGTCACGATGAGAATCGTCGATTTATCCTGCACATTCAAGCTCTGCAAGCTTTCCAGAAGCTCTGTCGCAGACTTGGAATCCAGCGCCCCTGTCGGCTCATCGGCCAGTACGAGACTGGGGTTCGACACGATGGCGCGGCATGCGGCTGTTCGCTGCTTTTGCCCTCCAGAAATTTGGTAGGGGTACTTATCCAGCAACGGGTCAATGCCGAACTTCTTGCTGATCACCGCTACGCGGCGCTCCAATTCAGCCACATTCATTCTTGCTAAGGCAAGCGGGAGAATGATGTTCTCTTTCACAGTCAACGTATCCAGCAAGTTATAGTCCTGAAAAATGAAGCCCAGCTTGTCGCGGCGGAAGTTCGCCAGCTCTGCCTCCTTCATCTTCGTAAGACTAATCCCGTCAACGATGATTTCCCCTGAGGTTGGCTGATCGATCGTGGCTAACATGTTTAGCAGGGTTGTTTTGCCCGATCCAGACGGGCCCATAATACCTACAAATTCACCTTGCGTTATGGTTAAATCGATATCTTTCAGCGCTGTAAATACATTGCCTTTGGTGCCGTACACTTTCTTCAGTTGTTTCGCTTCCACGATCGTTTTCATATCGGTCATTCCTCCAATTAGCATGGTTTGATTCCTGATACCTCTATCCTACTATCTCCGGGACCTTGCAACCATCGAAGTAACTTACAACTCCTCAGCCTTACCTTACAATTTTGTCATGATTATGCTACCATTTCTGATGAAGTGGTATAATCGGCTCATTCGTCCCTTGAGGAGGCATCGACTGTCTGTGAAAATTATGATCGTGGAAGATGATAAAACGATACGCGATACGGTGGCTGAAGCCCTTGGCCGCTGGGGCTTTGAAACGATTATTATCGAACAATTCGACGCGGTGCTCACCGTGTATGTGAACGAAAATCCCCATCTCGTGCTGATGGACATTAATTTACCGGCATACGACGGATTCTATTGGTGCCGCCAAATCAGGGAAGTTTCGAATGTCCCCATTCTCTTCCTCTCGTCTCGTAATACACCAATGGATATGGTCATGTCGATGAATATGGGTGGCGATGATTTTATCCAGAAGCCTTTCTACACCGACGTCCTCGTGGCCAAAATCAATGCCCTGCTGCGCAGAACCTACTCCTACATGGAGACATCGGCTAACGTAATGACCCATAATGGCGTCGTCCTGAATTTGAAAGATGGTGACATCACTTGTGGGGATCAGAAAACAGAGCTTACCCGGAATGAATTCAAAATTCTCACCATTCTCATGCAGCATCAAGGCGCTATCGTCAGCCGAGAGCAGATGATGCGAGGCCTCTGGGAGGATGAAAGTTTCGTTGACGATAATACGTTAACCGTTAATATTACCCGCCTGCGCAAAAAGCTTGCTGAACTTGGACGCGATGATTTCATCACCACCAAGAAAGGGCAAGGGTATATGATCCCATGAGCTTTCTCTCCTATTTGAAGGATAAACGATATTTCATAGGAATGTATGCGGTGACGATGCTGTTCATTTCAATGATCATGCTTGTCAGTGTAAAAGGGCAGGCCGCCCTTAATAATATCACCTATACGAATGCGGGCTGTTTTCTATTCGCTGCCTTGTATATAACCTTTGGCTACTTCTATCGAAAGTCCTTCTACAAGGAGCTCAATGCATTTCTTGGCAAAAACCAACATCAAGATTGGGCCATCGCGGCGATGCCCGAACCTCAAACCAACGAGCAAGAGCTTTATCTACAGCTGTTAACGCAGCTGTCTAAGGATCAAGCCAACGAAACGCATCTCCTGCAAGCGGAAATCCGCAATCACCAGGAGTTCATCCTCTCCTGGATCCATGAAGTGAAGCTGCCCATTGCAGCCAGCCGTCTCATTATGGAGAACCGCGCCGGCAAAACCGCGGAATACCTCGTAGACAAGCTCGAGGACGAGCTTAGCAAGATCGATAGTTATGTCGAGCAAGCGCTCTATTACTCGCGAATCGACTCCTTCTCCAGAGATTATTTCATCTCGGAGTTGTCGTTAACGCCCCTAGTGAAGGAGAGCATCAAGAAAGTAGCCAAACTGTTCATCACCAAACGGATACGTCCGGATATGGAGTCGCTGGCCCTGAGCGTGAACAGTGACAGCAAATGGCTGGGCTACATCGTAAACCAGATCATTGCGAATGCTTTGACTTACACCGACAATGGTGGCAGTATCACCTTCCGTTCCGAGGAAACCGACTCCGAGAAACGACTCATCATCCAAGATACAGGGATAGGGATCGATGCCGCCGATCTAGGGCGCGTGTTCGATAAAGGTTTCACCGGGAATAATGGCCGAACACACAGCCGCTCTACCGGGATGGGACTCTACTTAGCCAAACAAATGGCGCTGAAACTGGGACATGATCTGTCGATTACGGGAGCGGTTGGCGTGGGGACTACGGTCACCATTCACTTCTTGAAGATGCAGCATTATAATGATTTGCGTTGATGTTATAAACTGAAAAGCCTCCAACCTGATTGTCAGGTTGGAGGCTTATTGTCATCGGCCTCATATTGGCCACAGGAAAAGGGAACGTGAGTGCGCTAATTGGTCAATAACGAGGTGCTTATCGCGTGAAGGGGAACGTCAGTACACTATTTTGCCTTTACTACCTGTATTTCCTCCCAAAGTAGCAGGATAGCGCACCCTCGTTCCCCTTCGAAGCCAAACAGCTCATAAATCGTGAAATAGCGTATCCTCGATCCCTCTCTGGTTAGTTAACCCCATAAATGACCTACTAACTAGAAGGGACTATAGTGGGGAGGGTGACCCTCCTTCGCCTGAATCACATTTCTGTTGTATCTACAACAGAAAGACCGAGTTACATAGAACGAGAAGCCTCTACCTTAGCTGCAGGTTGCTCGTGCTTTTTCAACAGGGATAAGAAAATAACCACGATAGCCACGGCACCAATGATGCCTAACGTCCACATCGGACTGCTCAAATTCAAGTTCTGACGGAAGTAGAACAAATCACGAAGTCCTTCCGCCGAGAAACGAAGCGGCAACCATGAGTACAGCCAGTCTTGGCTAAATGTTGGTAATAATTCGACTGGCAGGGAAAGCACTGGTGCACCGAAGAAGAAAACCAGCACGAACAGTGGCACTCCTTTTAAACCTAACCAGCTGACAACGGCCGTTTGCAATAGGAAGAAGGCAAAACCGACAAAAGTAAGGAATAACCCCATCTCCCAATAACTTGGGATGGTTAAGCCCAACCATTTACCTGCTACAAGTAGAATACTGGCAGCAGAAGCCGCGGTGATGACGACACCACTAAGCAATTGGGACGCTTGAATACCAAAGCGATGCGCGCGCGAGCCCGTTTGTGTTGCTTTGCCAGCGGCCATGAAGAGTAACAGCGTTGTCACCATGGCTCCAAACCAAGCAAGTTGGGTCAATACAACAGGTGCATTCCCATTCGCACTGTTCGTGCCAACAGCATTTATGTTCTTGCTCGTGACAACAATCGGTGATGCAAATGCTTTAGTTTGGTCTACTGTGAGGGTGCCGCCTTTTTGACTAGCTTGTGCTAGCAGCTGCTCTCTAACTTGACCGTTAACACCGTTAAGGATCTGGGTCAGAACACCGTTCGCCATCGTAGCTGCGGTATTATTCATCCCTTGGTTCACGTATACGGTTACGGATGAAGCTTGTGGCTGAGGGGATAATAAGCTCGCTAACTTATGGCTGAAGTCTGCCGGAATGATGATCGCCGAGTAGGCTTGCTCTCGATCCATCGCATCGATCGCTTCTTGTTCACTGGCTAAAGTCGCCCATTTGAGTGGAGATACGGTGTCAGCTTGTGCTGGGGAGGCGGTTATCTTCTCCTGAATCAGCTTGCCGAAATTCATTTCTTGCCCGGTTGGAAGCTTCTCACCCGTATCCAACTGAACTAACAGCACGGGCAGATTCTTTGGAACAGGATTCACCGTCGAGCCGAGTTGAGCAACCCCTAGTAAAAGAATAACAAGGAAAACGACAATAATAGCTAGATACGGATGTTTCTGTTTAAAAAAATGATTCATTGTAAAGCCTCCTTTGATTTATAATTTCATATATTTCATTCAACGTTGTGTGAACGAAATTACTAAAAAAGAATCACTTTCTCCAAAGTGATACGGTGAAAGCGACCATATTTTTCAAATAACTATCGACATCGGTTTCTATCATATTCACTGCTGTGAATTGTCCGAGAACGGCCATCATACCAACGGAAATAACTTGTTTGGCAGCTAAACGGAAGTCCATCTCTCGGATTTCCCCAGCCTCAGCTCTTTTCGTCAGAGCTTCCGTTAACGCCTGGTGGCGCTGCATGATTAGCTGGGTCATAAAATTCTTATCCTCAGATAAGATATTATCTGAATCACGCAGCATAATTTTTATAAAATCCGGATCCCCAACAAGGGTGCTCACCAATCTTGAGATAAACAGATATAACGCTTCTTCCAACGGCTGGCCTGGATGGATCCCTTTAATTAACTGGTCCATAAGCTCCATGCGATCTCGCTGAGCCTCATGGAAAATGGTCTCCAATATCTCCTGCTTTCCCCCTGGAAAATAGTGATACAACAAGCCATCTGTGATCCCGATATGCTTATTCATTGCGCGAATCGACGTCCCGTGATAGCCATGCTCGGCAAACAGTTGCTTAGCACCCAGTAAGATTTGCTCTCTACGTTCGGCAGCCTGAAGATCGCGGCTTGTTTTGGGCACTCTTTTCATACATATAATCTCGCTCTCATTGTTTCATTCAACGATCGTGTAATGAATTATAGACCACTTTTTTTGTAAAAGCAAGTGGTTGGGATCACTACTACTAAAGTCTAACGACAAGAAATTACCCTCATTAGCGACAAGAAAATCCCTACAAACATCAAAACAACAGAATTTCACCTCAAGAAAATCCCTACAATATGTGCAATAACAAAAATCACGACAAGAAAATCACCTACAGTATGTGCAGCCATTATTAAAAAGAATAGCCAAGGGTTGCCTCTGCAGGGTTTCTATGTAGCTCTTCCCTATTACACGCATTAGTTATGGTGAGCACTCTATGTAATGCGACACGACGGTTACTACAACCGGCGAATAAGTTCCGAGGAATACCAACGCTTCGCGAACCGAAATTAGATTCATTACACGGACTACTTATCCGAAAATGATGTGAACCAATACAAAAACACAGGTACAATTCAGCTGTTTGCAAATGGTAGCAGAAGATCAAATTACTCTATGTACCCTAAAGACAGAGAGGGAAAATTTGTGTGCTTTCATCTCTCACATGAGAACAACTCGGATGAGCCAGATTTCAATTCGTTTTGGAATTCCCACTGCACGGAATCAACTCAACTTACTTATAAAATCATTATACCTATGAGTGCAATTCAACATCGTAATATCTATATAAGACCTCATGATAATGCTGTTTCAATTGAAGGGGACTACACGGGGCCTGCACACTTATCAACCGACTTCCCTTGGTACAATAAAAAGCTATATCTCTTAAAATCCCTGCACATGCTGTATAAGCTCTCACTTCTCGTTTGGCCTACAGCATCTCTCCAAATGATTGGTGATGTCCAGGATTTACTCAATAAGGTAAAGAAAAATACAATCGCACAATAAGGAATGAGGAGCTGCTGGAGATGCGGCTCCTCTTTAAGTTTTTTTAGGGAAGCATGGCTGCGAGCAATGTGAGCGGCGGTTTAAAGAACACTTGGGTATGGTTAAGATACAATAATTTCTGCAACGCAGCAGCAGTAACCTCATGCGTGGGCAGCTGTTTGTTGTTCTGTATCGCTTGCTACGGAAGATAGTATCGCTACATAGCTACTTGTTATTAAAATATTTGAGCAATAAAGCTATTTTCTATCTTCTTTTGGAGTTTTCATCATACCACAAACTAGTTATACTTTTTAAAGTAATATCTTGAGCTATACTAAACTCTGACTTCAAATTTTGTAAATTATCAGAACTGTAAGAAAGGCTTTTAACTTTTTTTGTTGTAGTATCTAGAACACCAATTTCTTCCCCCTTTCCATCTACACGTTTAAATATTACATACCGTTCATCCCAAGCAATCTCTAAAATGTTTGGTTTTACTACTTGTTTATCATCATTATTCCATTCAGCAATTTCATAAGGTCCTTCTAAACTGACCTGAAAGACATTAAATTTGTTTGGCAAAGTAATATAACCTCTCATTTTTTTATCGAGATCGAGAATTCCTTTGTAGAATATCAAAAAGAGAATTACAATTAATATGGTAAAACCTAAAATTAAGAATCCGACTATTTTACCAATTTTGTTGAGCTCATTATTTGTCAAATTCATATCACCCCAACAAATAAATATTCTAACTACAGGACTGTTATACCACCTAAATATATTATAAGGGTCGTACAAAACCCAATGTAGTCATAAAAATAATATCATAACAAAAGCAGAAGTAAAACTTGAGTTATGATTATTTGGACCAGTTCGAAGAAAAACGAATGAAATCTAAGAGCAAAACTATAGAAAAAATGGTCTGTTGTCATGCAACATTCAACGACTTAACTGTCCGCAAATAATAAAGTATTAGACTGAAAATAAAGTGTTAGACTCAATAATAGTTATAGACTGCGAAGCCTTATAGAATGCGGGTTTCTGTTCCATTAGGTCCCGTTGTCGCCACAGCGGACATTACTTAGTCTAATACTTATTTTCATAAGCTGACCATTTTATAACTCAGAAACCGCGCCAGTTCAACGATTCCAGTCTAATACTTTATTTTCATCAAACATTAACAATACACCTTTTCATTGCACTCGAAGACCCTCTGATTAGATTCATCGAGTGCAATGATTTAGGCTTTACTCATAGAAAATACACACATTCTTTCATGATAAATTGATGAATGCAACTCATTTTTATTGTGTATAACTCTTTATTTACCGCATTCAGCAGAGTTAGTTTCTGGTATAAACAGCTACGTTATAAGGAACAATTGCTCCTACATTTTGCGCACTAACGGCATAATTAACTACTAAACTAACGAAATTGCTTGGAAGAGTTGAAACTCCTCCACTCGTATAAGCCCACGGTTCGAAATTATATAAATCAAAATATCGAGTATAAATAGTCCACAAGCCGCCACTTTTCTCAGCTGCCATTAAGTAAGACATGTTATGGTAGGCTAAAAACATATCTGCAATCCCTACAAAAGAAAAAAAACCTTGATTTTACAAGGTTTCGTTGTAGGTACTTTCTTGTCGTTAGACTACTAAACTACAACAACAATCATTTCACAGCATCCATCAGTTGCTTATATTCCTTCGCGTGGTAAGGTCCGCCTTCTTTCATAACGGTCCACAACGGATCTATGTCTTCTTTCATCGACTGCATCATGTCATCGTGCCATTCATTCAGCAAATAGACAGCTTTCATATGGATATCGCTTCTTTCTTCAACAAGATTGTACTGTTCGTAGGGATCATTGTCCAAGTCAAACAGCATATCTTTGGGAAATCCGTGATAACCGTCGTGATACGTTCGGATATATAACCAATTCTCAAATCTGACGCTTCGCTGGCAGACATGTGCGCACTGGGATACTACCAGATAAGGTCTGCCTGTCTGTGTACCTTCCGTAATACTTTCTGCATAGCTCAAGCCATCCCATGACTCAGGTTTCTCCGTATCAAGCAAGCTTGCCAGTGTAGGGGCGAGATCAAGTTGATAATGGAGACCTTCGTCTACATTTCCTTTAAGGCCACCTGGCCAGCGGAAAATCATTGGAATTCGGCAGGTCCCCTGATCCGCTGTTCCGTGCTCGGAGTAAATGCCTAATTCCCCCATATTCTCCCCATGATCCGCACTAACTATAATCGCTGTATCCTCCAATACACCCAGTTGATCAAGCATGTGCAGCACCTGCCCGATATGTTCATCCATATAGCGAATTGCGCAATCATAATTGTCAATAATCGTCCTTAAATCATTATGCTCCTCAATCATTTGGCTATGCCTTGGATGTCTGTAATAATGCGACTTGGCAAGCTTATTCATATCTTCAATACTGTGCTGCCCATTTTTGAGCTTGTGCTGTTGAAACACCTCTTCTGTGATCCATGCCGGCATGGGATCGTCAACAAAAGGATTGCCTACGTGGTCTGGCGTTCTATACGGCGTATGCGGGTCCCAGAAATTCAGATGCAAGAACCAATCTTCTGTCTTCGCATTATCTTCTAACCATTTGAGTGCGATCGGCAGCACTTTATCAGCCGATTCTCCCCCTTTATCCCCCACATTGAAAACTTCATTGAACCCTGCATTAAACGTCCACACGGAATGTCTTTCTGCAAAGGTACTGATCGATGCCGTTTTCATGCCAATCTTGCGCAATACGCCAGGAAGGCTCTCCGACGCTAATCGATCGCTGAAACCGCGCTCCATTCCTTCGCGTCTCATATCCGCAGCTGTCCCGCCATGTCCGACAACGCCTGTATGGATGCCGAATTTGCCAGACATTAAAGCTGTTCTCGATGGCATACACGGCGCATCCGAGCAGTAATAGTTGTTAAATCTAACACCCTCGGCTGCGATACGATCAATATTCGGTGAGGTCGCACGATGGTAACCATAACAGCCGAGATGATCAGGACGCAAAGAATCTAAATCCAAATAAAGGATTCTCATAAATTATGTAACCAGCCTTTCACTTATGTTATTGTACATGCTGTATCTATTCATTAACCCTTCACTGCCCCAGCAATCCCATCTACAAAGTAGCGCTGCAAGAACAAGAAAATAACGATAATCGGAAGAATGGCGATCGTACCTCCAGCCGCAATCCCTGTCCAATCTACAACGTTCTCTCCCCTTAATGCATACAATCCAACAGCAAGAGGACGGAGATTGGGGGAACTGAGCGTTAGTATTAAAGGAATCATGAACGAGTTCCAAGACCAAATGAACTGCATGATCGTCACACTGCCGACGATGGGCTTGGATAACGGAAGCATGATCGTAAGAAATGTTCTTAAAAATCCGCATCCATCCATGATGGAAGCTTCCTCCAGCTCCTTAGGAATCTGACTGAAGAAAGTTGAGAAAAGCAGGATAAATATAATATGCGCCCCTCCCGCTTCCGCAAGAATAACCCCAAGCAAATTGTTCATCAGTCCCAAATGTTTGATAAGATCATAGATCGGAATAATCGCAAACTCCATGGGAACAAACATGCTGGCAACTAGTACCCCTAAGAGCAACTTCTTCCCTCTGAACGTATACCTGCCAAGCACATAGCCGCAAGTTGCTGTTGCGATAAGTACGATAAGGATGGTGCTGATGGAGATAACCACACTATTTAGAAAGTACCGCTCAAAGTTCGCTTCATTCCACGCTCTGATCAGATTGCCCATCTGAAAGCTGTTCGGAAGCAGCTTAAGGCCATTTGCAAAAAACTCACTCTGGGTTTTGAAGGACGCTGAAACCATCCATAAGAACGGATAGATCCATACGAGACAAAAAGCAGTCATGACGACGTGAAACATGGATAATCGAATGATCTTCATGATTTTGCACGACCTTTAATTCGTTTATTCAGCACGGATTGGATAATGGCTAGAATACTAATCGTTACTGCAAAGAACAGACCCGCAGCCGAAGCATATCCCAATTGAGGCAATCCCATTTCACTGGAAAATGCGTACCTGTAAATATACGTGGACACAACATCCGTGGCAAAGAAGGGGCCCCCGTTCGTCATCGTTTTAATTAAATCAAACACCTTCAGCGAGTTGACGACATTTAGCAATAAGATGACGGCTCCTATCGGCAATAGAAGAGGTATCGTGATATAAACGAATAATTTGGTCCCTCTTGCGCCATCCACTTCAGCCGCCTCATAAAGATCCTTCGGGATGCTCTGCAATCCGGCTAGCCAATAAATCATGTTAATCCCTAAGTTTTTCCACACCGAGATGAGAATAACGGTAAACATCGACCATTTGGCGTCGCCTAACCAATTAATCGGTGTCTCGAGCCAACCTATTTTCATAAGCGCATCATTCACCGCTCCGTCACTGCCCCAGATGAAAACCATGATAATACCGACAATCGATGTCGTCGTGACTACCGGCAAGAAGATTAACGTCCGATATATGCTGGCGCCCTTAAGCCTTGGACGATTCAGAACGACGGCAAGTACTAAGGGTACAAGGAGATTTAATGGCACGACACCCAACATGAATTTAAAACTATTTTTATACGCATTCCAAAAATAAGGATCCTTCGCCACGTCAACAAAATTACGTAGTCCGACAAAAGTTGAATCTGACGTTAAACCCGACCAATCCAACATGGCGTAGTAGAAGCTGGCCGCAATCGGCCAGCCTTGAAACAGAACGAAAAGGGCTACAGTAGGAAGTAGGAATAACCAACACCATAATTCAATTCTCCACTTGGTTTTCATGATGCGCGAACTCCCCGTCATTGAATTGACTTATAATCTTGCTGTGAGTAATTTTTGTCAGAACTCCAGTTAGAGAAAATGAAATCATTTTTATCTACCTTCGCACCTTCCGATTTTGCCTTAGCAATCGCTGTATCTAATGACTTATCGACAATATCAGATAACTGTTTAAGTGCAGCATTGGGTTCTTTAATTGCCCCAGCAACAACGCCTTGGAGAATATCACCTACACCTGGCTGAACATCCTTGTAATTCCCATAAACACTTGCAAGCTCAGGGTTCCTGATTTGCGGATTAGGCACTAAACGCGAATACTTCTGAGCAATGTCATAGTACTGCTTGAATTGTGGTATTTCCGATGAGCTCTCATTGACCTCTTTGAGAATAGAGAAGCGATCTCCCGCTTTAACAAGCACGGACTGATAATCTTTATTGAAGTACTCCTTTAAATACAGGGCAGCTTCTTTGGGATGCTTCGTTGTTTTGGACATGCCAATCCAAGGACTATAGCTGGATCTAGGCAGGAAGCCCTTCTGACCTGCATCCGGAACAGGTGGCGCCATGACACCAAAGTCCAAGTTAGGGTTGTCACGTTTCCATACGCCAATCGACCATTCCCCTTGCAATATAAAACCGGCTTGACCTTCTCCAAATAATGCTCGAGCTTCAGGTGCAGATATGCTCATCGTCTTCGGATGGAAACTTCCGTCATCCTTCAACCCCTTGAATAAATTCATGACATCAAGTACTTCTTTACTGTCATAGTTAGCAACATGCGTGATCAAACTGATCGGCGATTGTTGATTTAGACCGCTGCCTCCCAGTGCCGACCAGTCCATAGCCGCTAATTTCCATCGACCGATTTGTTTACCGCCCTCGATGATACCGAAAGCTTTGCCTTTACCTGCTTCTGTGATTTTCTTAGCGGCTTGGCGGAATTCTGTGTACGTCTTTGGCGGGTTTTCGGGGTCTAATCCGGCATCTCGAAACAACTGCTTATTGTAAAATACGAGCGTACTCGGCACACTCGCCAGGGCCGGAATGGAATAGACTTTCCCATTTAGCATGGTCGAGCCTTCAACAAAGGCGCCATCTGCGAATTGATTTTTGAAAGCGTCATCAATATAAGGATCTAACGGCTGATACCACTCTCCCTTTACCGCCATGCTTAATGACATGTTACCGGGTATTGGGTATAGATCTGGTGCATCCCCCGATTTAATCGCGGTTGTAATGGTATTCTGAAACTGATCGACGCTCATTAGCGTATATTCGATTTTGATGTTGGGATATTTGGCTTCAAAATCTTTGATAAATTTTTCACGAAAAGGCTTCTCGCTGTCTGCCCAGTCCATCACGCGCAAGGTAACTTTTTCTCCGGATGTCGACGTCTGAGCTTTGTCCCCGGCAGTTCCTGTTGCAACAGGAGTTACTGTGCTATTCGGATTCGGATTTGAAGCTGAACACGCCGTCATACTTTCTACAATTAGAGCAGATCCGATGAATAAGGCAGCATACTTCCGTTTTTGTACCAATGGTATATCCCCCTTTATTTTTGAAAAAATTACTTCCTGAACGAAAGCTCGTGTAGGGTGCGCAATGAGGATTGGATGCCTTCGATTTAACTATTATGTTAACTTACAATTTATCCTCAGACCATGTAGACGCGATTCCACTTTTTGTACTTTTGATACTTTTTCGAAATTGATTAGGGGACATGCGGAATGTTTTTTGAAAAGCACGGTTGAAATGAGACGCATCGTAGAAGCCGCATTTTTGAGAAATAAATTCAATCGTATTCTCGGGGTCTCCCAGCATTCGTTTGGCTTGCATGACGCGCATTTTTTGAAGCATCTGCATCGGCGTTAGGTCATACACCTGTTTAAAGGCCCGGCTAAAATAGACCGGATTCATATGGTAAATTTCCGCTAATTCCTCGCGAGTAATATTGCGCTCCAGCCCTTTCTCAATATAATGCAGGGCATAATTAAATCGGGCGATCTCGAACGTCTCTCTGGATTTGCGCTTATCACCGATTTTAGAGCTTTCTACAATTTCATGAATCAGAAAGAGCGCTAGAAAGACGGACTGCATAGAAGAGAGTTCCTCATTTTTCTGCTGCCATAAGTCTTGAAGCTCGTCGAACTTCTTCTCATACAGAGCGGAATCCCTAATTTTAATCACTTTATTCAAAGGAAACAGCTGGAAGAAATCTTCGCCTTCCCTGACATGTATTTTCAAGCTGAGTAGGTAATGAACACCTTCTTCCTGTGAGATAACATTAAAAGGCGTATGGGGGCGATGAATCATAACATCTCCGGTTTTGGCTATATACTCTTTACCGTCGTCTGTTGTAATAACCTCTCCTTTTTTGATGTAAGATACCGTCAGATAAGGCTGATCGAAATCAAACATGATCCGAGAGTAGTATTGTATTTTTTTAACATCAAACAGCGTAATCGCATATAGATCCTCGATCTGAGTTGACATTGGATTCACTCCTTATTGGGTATGGTTACGACAAAAAAGCTCCTGAGATAACATGATTGTCATCCCAGAGGCGTCGCTCAATGTTACTTATTCTTTTAGGATTAATCGGCCAGGAGGTCGCTCAACTATGTATGAAGTTTAAATCACAAGATGAGCAAAATCAACTCATTGATAACAGCAAAAAGCATGCCCCCAAAGATTTGGGAGCATGCTCGATACTTCGCTACGCTATGATTTTAAGCATTAACCTTCGCTTTAATCTCTTCCAATGGCTTGTGGTTACCGTATTTCGGGTACTCGCGCGTAGTTGGCGCTGCCCACTGAACCGCATTGGAGATAACGCGGCGGATTTGCTCATTGTAGTACGTACGGTATGTTTCATGGCCTGGACGGAAGTAGAAAATCTTCCCGTTCCCACGATGGAACGTACATCCGCTGCGGAATACTTCGCCGCCTTCGAACCAAGAAACCATGATAAGTTCATCCGGTTGTGGGATGTCAAAATGCTCCCCGTACATTTCCTCTGCCTCAAGATCAATGTACTCGCCAATGCCTTCCACGATCGGATGACCTGGAGCAACGACCCATAGGCGCTCTTTCTCGTCGGCTTCGCGCCATTTGAGATCACAAGATGTGCCCATAAGGGTTTTGAACACTTTGGAGAAGTGGCCGGAATGCAGGACGATTAAGCCCATGCCTGCCCACACACGCTTTTGAACACGAGCTACGATCTCATCTTGTACTTCGCCGTGTGCTTTATGCCCCCACCAGATCAGGACGTCCGTGTTGTTCAAGACTTCTTCCGTCAAACCATGCTCGGGATCGTCTAATGTTGCATAGGCGACTTGGACGGAACCGCTCAGTCCCTCGCCAATGGCTGTGTGAATACCATCAGGATAGKCAGCGCGGACTTTCTCGTTTTCTTTTTCATGACGAAATTCGTTCCAAACGGTTACATTTAATGGTTTACTCATCATTTCATGCCTCCACGATAGCGTATTCATTCTTACTTCTGAGTATAGGTTTTCTCAAGTGCCAAGGAAAGGCAGAATTGTGCTTACTTCTTATTCAATAGTGTCATCGGATGTCTCGCAATGTTATACTTACTGAGACGAAATCTTATTCGAAAATGTCCAGCTTAGTGAGGTATTCCATGCCTATGAACCCTACTCTTAGTCCTGCAAATTTAACTGAAATTAGAAATGAAGAAGTCGTGTACCAGAACCCGCTTCTTTTCTTGAAAATATGGGAAATCCAATACGACTCTCCCCAATGTGGCTTGCCTGACCCTTGGACCTGGCACTGGCATAAGCAAGTTGAGTTTCTCGTCGTAACCCAGGGTCAACTCGGCATCCAAACGAAAGATGCCTACACGATTATGGAGGCAGGGGATGTGTTGTTGCTTGGTTCCTCACAGCCCCATCGCACACATAAATACTCCGAAGCGCCCCTGCACCAAATTGTATTTCAAATTGATCTGACACAGCATTTCGATTTGAGTACACTCGCTTATTTGCATTTATTTTCGGAGTTGACGCATTCCCTCGAACCGTTTAATGAACTTTTTCGTTCAAATAGCACGGTTAGAGCAAACGCTTACCAGCTCATCCGGCAAATTCATGAGGAGTCACAAACGCGTACCGTCGGCTATGAACTAGCCATTGTTGCTGCCATTAAGCACCTCCTGTTGCTCCTTCTGCGCAATGATAAACGTGATCTAGCTGGGCTTACTGAGGATTCCGGCATCTCACGTTTACGCCCAGCTCTGACGTATATCGACGAGCATTTGACAGAGCGGATTACGGTCGAAGATGTGTGCCGCATTCTAAATCTGAGTTATCATTACTTTATTAAGTATTTTAAAAAAGTGATGGGACTATCCTTTATTGATTATGTGAATTATAAACGTATCAAAAAAGCCGAGCGCCTCCTGCTCACTGGGGATCTCAGTATTATGGAAATTAGCTATGAAGCCGGCATTCAGAATATGGCTCAGTTCTACAAGCTGTTCAAGCGATACAATCAATGCTCGCCTAAAGAATTTAAGCAGCGGCTCCGGGATCATACGGAGGTGCAGGATGAGCAACCGGTCGGGGCAATAACAGAATGAAGATCGGCGGGCCCTTAGGGGAGGAATCCCGCCTGGCTGATGAAGACACGCTCCTGCGGGAAATGCCGCAGGAGCTGTTCGTGTACGCGCCGATACGCATCCCGACTGTACCAGTCGGTCAGCTCCAGCGCGTCATAAATGGCGCGCACGCCGATGCGTGCCGTGCGCCCTCCCCCACTGCCATCGCCCATGAAGTAATCGTCGATGCACACCCGATCCACGATGCCCGCCAGCCGCTCGGCGAAGCCGTCCGAGCTGGGCAGCGCTGGCGCTATCGTGGCCTGCACCGGGATTCCGCGAGCGGCGAGCTCGCGTAGTGCTTCCAGCCGCGCCGCGATCGGCGGCGCGGACGGGGTGAACGCGCGGCGGATATCCTCGCGGTCCGTCTCCACCGTCATGCTGACTCGGACGCGGTCGCCGAGCAGCTGAAGCAGGTCCGCATCCCGCGTCACGAGCGGGCTGCGGGTTTGCACGAACAAGAAGTCCGGCTGCGCCACGGACATCACCTCGAGGAGCGCACGGGTGAGGCGCTCCTTGTACTCGATCGGCTGATAAGGGTCCGTCGCCGAGGAGAAGAAGATCGTGACGGGCCCTTTGCTCTTGGCCCGCGCCAGCTCCTTGGCAAGGAGTGCGGGCGCGTTCTCCTTCACGTCAACCCAGCTGCCCCAGGGTTCGCTGCGGAACAAGGCCACCGGCATTTGCCGCACATAGCAGTAGGAGCAGGCAAATGCGCAGCCCGTGTATGGATTTAACGTATGCGAGTAGCCTTCGAGAAATCCGCTCGCTTTCGTCAGTATCGACTTCGACTGCTTACGCTTCACATCGACCTGCATGGATACACCTCCCTTTATTTCCAGAACCACCTCTCATACACCAGATAGCCGAAGAACGAAAGGACTCCTAAAGAGATATTGAACCATCCTGCAAATAAAGCTGCTTTTTTCTCTTTGAGCATGTTGGCCTTCGTATAATTTTTTACATCGAAAACTAACACTAGCAACCCAGAGACCAACAGCAGCAAAACCGTGTAATTGTTAAAGGTAATCATTGGCCGAATCCTTCCCTAGTTGGTTTTCGTCCCAATTCGTCTAATCTTAACGTGTACCGTGACATCGAAGGACATCTCTTTATATTGATCATGCCATGATTCCTCGGTTTTGATTTCCTTGTTCCAGTAGGCTGGCTGCGTCGCGCGCACATATTCACCGAAACCGAAAATGTCACTGCCATCCTTCTGAGTCTGCTGAATTAATTTCCCGAATCCCACGTTAGCGTCTTCTTGAATTTTCTCCTCCAGCTTCTTCAAATTATCTTTTGTAATGAGTACCTTCTCATTCGATTTCTCCGTTAAATCCCCTTCGATTTGACATTTTATGATGGTATGCACTTTTCCATTTTTGATAGTTGTCGTTATTCGCGACTTTCGGTGAGTAGATTTAAAAATAACCAACGTTTTTGAGCCTGGCATTTCCTGAATAACACTATACCCCCCTGGGTTGATTTGTTTGATCGCCATATAATGTCCGATTTGCAAGGGTGTTGTGACGCCAACCATTTTATCGTTTTTAAAATAGGCCATCCCAGCAAGCTCAATGTTCGATTCCTTCTTTAATTCCATATAAGGAAGCATCCCTTCCTGCCCCTTGGCAGAATTCGCACTTAAAAAGACACCCATGAAAATGTTGGGCAGAGTGCCCCTTTCTCTAGAATGTTCCAGTGTAGCGAGCAAATATAAAGTCGGAACGCGCTCTAATTGCGGATTGGCTTTAATGATGTCGGCTGCGTTTCCTTTGGATACGACCATCCAAACGGTTCTTCTGACCTGAGGTTGACGCCGAAAGAAGTCGTCTTCATTCTCGATCCCTTTTTTGGCTACAACTTCCGAAATCACGATGACCCGTAAATGGCCAAAAAACAACTTATCTGCGAGCTGTTGCTGAAGATTCAATAATGCGTCATCAATGGTATATCCGACGCTGGTCAACACCCAAACCGGTTTTTCCCCAGAAGGGTTGCCGGTTCCGCTCCCTGCACCTAGCGGAATGCGGCCCGGAACAGCAATTTGGACGGTGATACGAATGAGTCCCTTGTTAGCCTCTGGATCCAGGTTCAGAATATGCGTAGCATTGCTGCTTTCCTTCTCATCACCTGGCTTCGCCTTATCAATGCCAATCGCCAGGACGACAGCGCGATCTTCGATTTCTAGGCGATCCCAGCAGCCTGTAAGCAAAGGGGCAACCAACACGAAAACAAGAATCTGTTTAATCAGATTTTGCCACAAGTTGATCACCCCGATTTTTTTTCTTTCGAATCATGGCCACAACAAATAAGACCAATGGATACGCAACTGTGAAGACTAGTCCCCAGCGACCGACAATTTGAATGATTTCATACATCTGCAGCAGATTTTGTGAGAACATCGCAATAACATAGATAAAGGGAACAAGCAAGAAGGCAAACATTTTATGATCTCGCAAACGTAAAAGCTGGCTTGAGAAATAAATGGCTAAATAATAGGTAGACAACAATGTCGTGAACACTGCGGTAACCCATACAGCAAGAAATGCACCGTCTAAACGCTCCAGGATATTGGCGGGCAATGATGTCGTCTTGGCTAATTCCAGTGTCGGCCAGACTAATTTTTTAATTTCCTCAGCTCCGAAGACGCCTACGGTAGCAATCACGATAAGGATATAAAAGGACCCAGCTGCTAACATACCAATAAACCCAGCAATCATGGCTTTCTCCGGCCTGCGCATCGCAGGTATGACGATCGTCATGACAAATGAGCCTTGAAATAAGGCAGCCATCGTGAGAATTCCCAATGGCATACCGGTTGGTTCATTGCCCCACAGGGGCAGAAGATTAATTAAGTGTGCATTCTTTAGGGAGAGCACGACAATAACTAGTCCCGGAAATACGATGATCGGGAAATAAAAATGGTGAAAGTATGTAAATGTCGTTATATCTACGCGAGAAGAAACAGCCGCTAGCAGCAACATAACGATCACCGTCACTTCTAGGGGTGTTTTAGTTAAAACGGAAGTGACGACAACCTCTCCAAATTCACGTGATGCCAGGGCTGTAATCAAGCAAAAGAACATGATAATCAAAACACTAAATCCACGCGCAGGCCATTTACCAATCAGCTCCTCGCTGTACTCAATAATAGATTTCGTGGGAAAACGCATCCCGAGCTTGGTTAATAAACAAAGTCCTAATAAACCAACCAAAAAGCCTAGCAAAGTGACAAGAGGCGCCCCGGAATCGGCTGCTCTGACAGCAAATAACGAGAGGGCTAACACCCCCACCCCAATGATTGTACTAATCAGTATGATCGCCGCTTGTATGACTGTTACCTGGCGAGGATGCTCCATTGGTTACGTTCCTCCTTGTATCTCCGACTTTCAAAGGGTCTAATGTGTTGTTTGGCGCTTCTTCACTCATTTCTTTTGTTATTTTCCCAAGACGGGTGTCATTAGGTGTGTGTAAAAGTGCCGGCCTCTTCGGCATGGACCACAGCGGCAGCCGAGCTAGCGTATCCTTCATCCCTTGGAAATTACCTGGGACTAGCGGGCTTAAGTAAGGAACACCGAACGACTTTAAGGAAAGCATATGGTTGGCGATCAGAATCAACCCGATCATCACCCCATATAGACCGAATATGCCAGATAAAATCACAAGTGGAAAGCGCAGCAGTCTAAGGGCCAAGGCCGCATTGTAAGCCGGTGTGGCAAAGGAACCAATCGTCGTCAAAGCGATGATAACAACCGTGATCGGAGAGATAAATCCTGCCGCAACCGCTGCCTGCCCAACAACAAGCACACCAACAATGGAGAGGGCTCCACCAACCTGCTGCGGCAGCCGAAGTGTTGCTTCCCTCAGTACTTCCATGGATATCTCCATGATCAGAACTTCGATAACAGAAGGGAAAGGCACTCCCGCTCTCCCCCCGGCTACTGCTACCGCAAACTCGGTAGGGATGAGTTCTGGATTAAACGAAATTAAGGCCACATATAACGATGGGAAAATCAGCGAGAAAACCAGGGCTACCAAGCGTGACAGCCGTATGAAACTGACGAGAAGATACCTCTCTGAGTAATCCTCGACCGTTTGATAAAATTGACTGAATACCGTAGGCAATATGAGGGCAAACGGTGATCCGTCAACAAGCAGGATGACTCTGCCTTCCAAAAGATTGGCGACCGCTTTATCCGGTCGTTCTGTGTTTTGAATTTGCGGGAACGGGGATAAATGGTTATCTTCGATAAACTGTTCCAAATATCCAACGTCCAGGATGCCATCAATATCAATCAACGATAAACGTCTGAACACTTCTTCTACGAGTGCAGGATTCACAATGCCGTCAATGTAGCAGAGCGCCACTTTGGATTTGGTGATACGTCCTATACGAATCGTTTTTATCCGTAAGTCCGGCGTGGGGAGACGGTAGCGAAGCAGGGCTAGATTCGTACCCAACATTTCGATAAAGCCTTCCCTTGCGCCACGGATCACCTGTTCCGTTTCTGGTTGCGTGATCGATCGCTTGTCAACATGGCGTGTACTGAAGATAAATGCATCCGTTATTCCGTCAACTTGAAGAACCGTTTTCCCTTCAACGATGGCCTGGATAATTTCATTCAGCCCTGTTTCCGTTCTTCCTTCACACGCATAAAGGATATCGTTTAAGAGAAACTCCTTCATGGGGCGGCTTACTGCTTTAGCAAATTCCTGAGAAGACGTTAGCATCAGCGGCTTTAAAATATGATCGTTCAAATACTGTTTATCAATCAAGTCAGGGAAATACATCACGACAGCTGGCTGATCGGAAAATATGCAAAACCGGCGTATGATGAAATCGTCATTTTCACCGAGTATCTGTTGAACATATGTAATCGTCGCTTCCAGTTGCGTGCTGACACTCGCCTCATGGTTGGCTTCCATAATCTGATGAGCAGGTGAATCCTTCAGCGGGATCATACGAGGATGCTGACTTTGGGATGTTTGTTTGGTCCGTAGCTTATTCCAACTCCAAAAGGTCACGCAATTCGCCCCCTGTCCCTGTACATACACTCAAGATGATTTCAGCTTCCTATTCCCATTCATTTCCTTCCCCGTATTTTTATCTATATTTGGGATTTTATGCATGGAGGCGTGAATGAGAGTGAATTTATTATCAATAACGGCGAATAGGAGCCGCTTACTGTCATCGATAAGTGACAATAAACAACTCCCACAAAGTTGAAAAACCCTTCCTACATAGGATAGAAATTCAACGTCCTACTTCCCCTGCGCCTCCAAATGCAGAAGCTTCTCCTTATTCCCCAAACCGCCGCGATAGCCCGTCAGTGCGCCATCCTTCCCTACGACGCGATGGCAAGGTACAACGATAAGTACAGGATTTGCGCCAATGGCGGTGCCAACCGCACGTACGGCACTGGATCTATCTAGCATTTGGGCTACCTGTGAATAACTCACCGTTTCACCATGCGCAATTTCGTGCAGCGCTCTCCACACCGACTGTTGAAACTCCGTCCCCCGCAGATCCAATGGCAGTTCAAAACTTGTTCGCTCCCCACTCAAATATTCGTCCAGTTGCAGCATGTAAGGCTTTAACTTATCCGCTTGCTGAATMCAGCCGCTCGGATGTCCAATCTTTCTCGCCCATTGGGTGAATTCTTGCCACGCTTCAACGTCAACGCCATCTCTCGCGTCACCTTTCTGAAACTGCAAGTAACCCAACCCTACATCCGTTACCGCCATCACGAAATGACGATCTTGCACCCGAACCGCACCCCAGTAAATCGTTTGGGTACCCACACTTTCCGCAACTTCTCTCACCATGTTGCAACCAACCTCCCAACTCGGTTATCGTTAATGCATAGGCTGTTGCCGAAACTCTGTCGGCGTAAGTCCTGTTCTCTTCTGAAACAATGTCGCAAAATGCGCAGCATTCGCCATACCCACCCGTGACCCGATCACCTGCACGGGCATGTCCGTGGTGATTAGAAGCTTTTTTGCTGCTGCAAGCCGGACCTCTTGGATATACATAAGCGGCGTCACGCCAGCTACTCGTTTGAAAGTCCTTTGCAGATGATACGTACTCGCATAGAAATGCTCCGAAAGCGTCGCTAACGACAGCGGTTCAGCGAAGTGCTCTTCGATATGCGCCTTCATTTCCGCAACCCATGCCTCATCGGGAAGCCGGATGCCGTCAGGCCGACACCTTTTACAAGGACGGAAACTTGCTGCCATTGCTGCTTGGCTGTGATGAAAAATACGCACATGCTCCCGCTTTGGAAGTCTCGATTTGCAGGAAGGCCGGCAGAAGATCCCTGTCGTCGCCACCGCATAATAAAACGTCCCGTCATACGCCGCATCATTCGCAACGATGGCTTGCCAATACCGCTCCTGCATACCGGATGCCCCTCTCTTTGCGTTCCTTTTATAAGCTCAGTATACCCAAACAGACCTGTGGTTGTAAGGGCTCCGAGATGAGAAAGCAAGATTACAAAAGCCGCTCTCGGCGATAATGCAAGTAAGACTTCCTACCAATAAGGAGAATGATGATGCCACACCTGCAAGCTTTTGACCCATCCCGCCTACAATGGCACGAACCATCGAGCACGCTCTCGCTAGCTCTGCCTGGGCCTTTTCGATATGAGCAAAATATCGGTTATTTAAGCCGCTCCACCAATGAGTGCCTATTCGTTGTGGATAACTCCAGTATCTATAAGCTGCTGCCAGTTGGGGATAACCTCGCGCTTATCGCTGTCCACAGTGAGGACGACGAGGAGCTACATATCCGAATTGTCCACTATAGTGGTACTAGTTTAACCGCTGCGGTCCGCGATGATATCGCTCGCTATGTGTGGGAGTGGTTTGATTTGGGGACGGATTTGACGCCATTGTATGCGATGGAGGATTCGATCCTGCAGCAAGTGACGGAGGAATTCCGAGGGCTGCGTCTGATGGGGATTCCCGATTTGTTTGAGGCGATGAGCTGGGGGATAATCGGTCAGCAGATTAACTTGGCTTTCGCCTATACGCTCAAAAGACGCCTAGTCGAAACCTTCGGCACATCRCTAGATTGGGAGGGACGAACGTATTGGGCGTTCCCGACGCCGGAGCGGATTGCTGCTCTCAGGACAGAAGATCTCACCGCTTTACAATTCACGGGTAAAAAAGCAGAGTACCTCATTGGCGTTGCCAATCTCATGGCGGAAGGATCGTTATCCAAGGCTGGGCTGCTTGCGATGAGCGATTTCCTCGCCATGGAAAAAGATCTGCTGCGCATTCGCGGCATCGGCCCCTGGACGGCCAACTATGTGGGGATGCGCTGTCTGCGCAACCCCGCTGCGTTCCCGTTGGCCGACGTCGGCCTGCATAACGCGCTGAAGCATGTGCTTGGCCTGGAGGCCAAGCCCTCGCTTGAAGAGATCCGCCAGCTCGCGGAGGGTTGGCGGGGATGGGAAGCTTACGCCACGTTTTACTTGTGGCGGGTTTTGTATTAGCCGCGGTAGGGGCGCGGCTGGGCACTTGGCGCAGCCCGCGTTAACCCCCCCCCCCGCCTAAGCTATCCCTATCGCCCCGCCTCCGCCGCCGCTGAAATAACTGTATTTTTTGTAGCTAATTTCGGCGAAACTCGGTTATAAATCCATTTAACTGTATTTCATGTAGCTAATTCGTCAACATTTCACCATTTTGAGTAAAACAGCTGAAAATAACTACATGTTATCCAGCTAAATGTTTATTTCAGCGAAATATATCAATAATAGCTGTACTTTTTCCATCTAATGTTGGGTAAATTGCAATGTTGGGAGAGTGAAGGAGGAAGTGATGGATTACTTGCACTATTTAGGGGCTAGGAGGTGTTGGGTGACTTCTATTGTGTTCGGGGGTGAGAAACTTGGTGCTGATCACGTGCAAGTTGCAGAGTGAGGGTGAGAGTTCTGTGAAGAGTGGATTAAAGTACATGAGAGTGAATTAGAGTAGATTGAAATGAATAGAAAGTGAAGGGAGCATCGGTAGCAGGCATAAACAAATGTCCATCGGAATTGGGAATTATGAGCAAGCTAATTTGTTCTGACGGGAATCACCAGTTAGCGTGTCTAAGTTAGACTGCCGTGAATCAGCGGTTGGAGCAACTAAGTTGTTCCGCATGTGAATCAACGGTTAATAGTTAATACTGTTAATCTGTTCTTACTGGAACTCACTAATTAACTCAACTAACCACTCACTTTTGCGGCTCCACAGTCAGATTCTCCTTCGGCATCTCACTCGAGCATTCATAGCATACTAACGATTTATCCGCCTGCACGACGCCATCCAGAAATCCCATTTTGCAATAAATGGGCTTCTCACATGTGCGACAATGCCCAATGAGCTCTTCCATATCGGCCACTCCTCCTTCAAGCTTCTCTTCTCTTCCTTCGCCACATGATCTTCCTGTGAAAAACTTCCACGCCAACTAACCGCTTCCCTCCATCGCGCCCAACTCAGCGCGAAAAAGGTTGCCATCGCTCGATGTAATCGAATGTGGCAACCTTTTGCTATCTCTATAAGTCGATCATGAGTACGAATTACGTAGCCGAAGGTGTTGCTGACGGTGTCGACGGAGCTGGTCTGCGCTCCCCACCGTGGCCTGGCTTACCTTTGAACGAACCACCGTCTTCACGGAGCTGTGGTACTGGTCGCTCACCGCCGCCTTTGCGTTCGACGAAGTTTTTCAGTTCATCTGTCAGGCTGTCTTTGAGCTTAGCGATCAACTGATCCTCCGTGAGGCCTTTCGCAGCTGCGATCTCGGCAAGGGACTTCCCTGCTTTACGCTCAGTCGCCAGTTCTTCTTCGGTTATACCGAGAATCGCAGCGATTTCGTGCGGAGCAACCCCAACGCCACCGGGCATTGGCATGTTAGGCATGTTGCCGCCGCGAGGCATCGGCTTTTTATCGAAATTCATTGCATGAGGTTTGGCTTCTACCATTTTTTTCAAACGATCCGCAAGTCCTTCTTTGAGCTTATCTGCCTGTTCTTGCTTGATTTTGCCCTCGCTAAGTGCTGTATCGATTTTCTTCGTTTCTGCCTCTGTCAATTTAGCAAGCAACGCGTCTTCACTGAGGTTGGCTTTCTCCTGTGCGATTTGAACGAGGGTTTTGCCCGCATCAATTTCTGCTTTAAGAGTCGCTTTATCCAAGCCAAGGATGGAAGAAAAATCGATTACGCCTCCAAAACCGCCGCCTTTACCAAAATCAAAACCGCCCCTTGGTGCTTGCTGCCTCTCAAAGCTATGTTTATCCTGAAATTTCTTAGGTGTTGGTGTCGTGTTGGTGTCGTTAGCAAACGCTTGATTATGCTGAAGTACGAAGCCGCCACTGATCAATAATCCAGCTGCGAGTGTGCCGATAATCCACGTTTTATGAATGCGCTTCATCCGTGTTAGCCACCTTTTTCACAATTTGGTCAATTCTTCTTTCAGTATAAACCTTAATTGTGAAAAATCCTTGAATTTTTTAAAAAAAGTGAGTCGATCTTACGCTTTTTCTCGCGTCATGAACACGAAACAGAGTACACCACCCAGCTCCATGACGGCGATGATTATGCCTAGAGGTACAGCTGTCTGGCTGCCGCCAAGACCGACTAGCGGTGCTACTAAACCGCCGATGACGAAGGTCATTAAGCCCAGCAAGGCTGCGGCGCTGCCGGCTGTTTTGCCTTGATTTTGCAGCGCCAAAGAGGACGTTGAAACCGAAACAGGACCAATACAGGCCACGATGAGGAAGAACGCTGGCAATATCACAATCAGCCCAGCCCCACTAAGCGTTGCCACGAGCAGCAGCAGTCCTCCTAGAACAGCTATCACTAAGCCTCCGGCTAGCAAACGGTGATTGCTGACTTTGCCCGCAAGTCGTCCCGTAATTTGCCCGGCTAGGATGACGCCAGCCCCATTCACGGCGAAGATCACACTGAACATTTGGGGAGAAACATCAAATATATCCTGCAGAACAAACGGCGACCCCGAAATATAGGCGAACATACCAGCGAAGATGAGCCCCTGCGTTAACGCATAGCCCATGAACAAACGGTCCGTGAGCAGACCTCGGAATATGCGCAGGGTATTCGTAAGCCCGCCTTTGGAGCGGCGTTCCGGCGGGTGGGTTTCTTTTAGCCCAAGTACAACAATGATGAGCATCACGACACCGATCAAGCTAAGCACAAGAAATACACCGCGCCATGAGGTGAATTGCAGCAGCTGGCCGCCGATAATCGGAGCTAGGATAGGAGCTGAACCATTCACGAGCATCAGCAGTGCAAAAAATTTCGTCAACGCCACGCCCTCATACATATCACGAACGATCGCTCGGGAAATAACGATTCCTGCAGCTCCTGCCATCCCCTGCACAAAGCGCAGGATCAGGAATGCCCAGATCGATGGCGCAACCATACAAAGTGCGGAGGCGACGCCATAAATCAGGAGGCCGACCAACAAAGGCATGCGTCTTCCGCGCACATCACTCACCGATCCAGCAATGAGCTGGCCTAGAGAGAGACCGAGCATGCAGGCGGTTAAGCTCATTTGTGCGAGCGAAGTTGTTGTATGGAGATCACCCGCAATGACAGGCAGGGCCGGCAGGTACATATCGAGAGAAAGCGGCCCGAAGGAGGCGAGTAAACCGAGCACCAGCACCATCCATAAGCGGCTGCCGCTCGTTGTTTCTTTGGCTTGAGAAGCAATGGACATAAGCGATCACATTCTTTCCTAATTATCCATTTAACCTACCATTGGGATATGATTTTGTCTAGTTGGTTCATTCTGAAGGGAAGCCCTGCTGCTTAAGAGCCCCGATGGAATGTGAAAGGGAACCTAGGTACGCTATTGTCGACTAAAACGGTGCTTTTGGCAATGGGAGGGAACGTAGGGACGCTATTTGTGCCATTTTGGCGCAAATCCCTCCCTTTTCTCGGAAATAGCGCACCCTCGTTCCCCAATATTGCCAAACACAGCTAATTCCGCGAAATAGCGTCCTCTCGTTCCCTTTCTTGGCGGTGGGCTGGCGGGAGAGTAAGGGGATAGCAGTGGGCTGGGGCGTGGATCTGGGGATGGGAGCTGGAGACGGGAGCTGGAGACGGGAGCTGGAGACGGGAGCTGGAGACGGGAGCTGGAGACGGGAGCTGGAGACGGGAGCTGGAGACGGGAGCTGGAGGCCTTCAGCCGAAACAGAAAACAGCCCCTCTGGTCTAAGACCAGAAGGGCTTTCCTTCAAGCTCTGTCCTCCGGTTACTTCGTAACCGTGACATTCACCACGTCGCTCGTTGTCACGCCAGCTGCATTGAACATCTCGACACGATACTTATAAACACCTTTTGCGCGACCAGCGATGGCTGTAACAGCGCTTTGTGCACTTGGCGAAGCGGCTTGCAAACTTTTCTCATCAATGAGCACGTCATTTTCGTAGAGGCGATACCCTGTTGCGTTGGTGCCCCACCACATGTTCATGGTCACATTGTAGTTGCCATCGCCATCCCAATTATTCTGTGATAGGACTGGTTTACCTGGGGACGCCTCTGTGATCGTTACAACGATAGGCTGACTAGTTGTCGTACCGAATAAATTAATAAGTTCACTTGTATACGTGTACGTACCGTTTGGTTTACCGGATACATCCACTTTGGCGACTTGAGCCGCTGGGGAGGCATCGGAAAGTGTTTTTGTAGAGATAAGAACACCGTTCTCGTATAGTTTGAAAATGGAACCATTATTCCCCCACCACATGTTCATCGTGATCGTGTAGTTGCCATCTTTTAAACCAGTATAGCCGTTGTTGGAAGATAAAACAGGCTGGCCAGGAGCGCCGTTCGATAATGGTTTAACCACGTTAAATGTCTGCGAAGCAGTTGTCGTGTTCCCTGCAGCATCCGTTACAAGATATGCCACCGTGTGTGCACCTACGGCTAAACTGCCTGCGGCAATCGTTTGACCACTTGTAATTGCTTGACCATCCAAGGTCAGGGATTGCGTTACAACTCCCGAAATGGCATCGTTGGCGACCAAATTAAATGTCACCGAAGTTCCATAAGTCACATCCTTGACGGCATGCCCCGACTCCGTAAGGGTCGCTATTGGCGCTGTTTTATCCAGCTTCACTTGCAAGGACTTTGCCGCTTCAACATTGCCCGCAGCATCCGTAGAGGAATAGCTCAATGTTGTTGAGCCCTCAGAACTAATCGAGATTGGCGCTGTGTATGCCGTAGAAGTTCCGCCATTGATGCCATATTGCGTAGTCACTGCACCCGCTTGATCATCTACAGCAGTTAATGTGACGGTAACGTCATCCTTGAGCCAACCCGCTGCATTCGGTGCACCTGATAAGGTTGCTGTCGTTAATGGTGCTGCGGTATCAGCAGCTACGCTGAAATCGCTCAAGCCCCGTGGCTTCAATTGGAATACACCTTTGAAAATCGCGCCAACACCTTGAATCGTCACCTTTTGCCCCGCTGAGTAAGGGAAGGTGCTTAAAGATAAACCTGTTCGTGTATCGACACGAATGTGGTTGCTTACGCCGTCTTTGACAGCGTCGAATTCAAAAGAACCCGTCGGCGTTGCCGTGATGATATTGCTGATTGTCACGTCATTCAGTGTGAGCAATTGCCCTTGGTTGTCCGCTGTCACAGCGGATACTGGGGTGGATGCTGGGAGTGCAGCGACGCCTGTTTTGACAATCTCTACAGGATCAGCAAGCTCAAACTCCGTGTTGAATAGCGCTGTTGAAGCTGTTACTTTTACCGTATCCCCTCGGTGGAAGCCGCTCAAGCTTTGGAATACATACACGCCGCCTGTTGCGTCTTGCAAGTAGAAGGCTTGCCCGCCAAAAGCACCCGGCTCTGTCGTAACGACACCTTCAACTGTCACCAACGTACCTGCTGCTTTCGCACGTGCTTCGGAAATGGCAATCTTGGCAGGAATCGGATTTTCCTCTTCCGGCAAGTTTTCTGCAGGCACGTTACCAAGCGTGACGGCTTCGGTTTTCAGATTCGTGCCATTCAGGCGCAATCTGAGATTCGCTGGCGCTGTCGTTCCTGGAACAACGCGTACATTCAGGTCCTTCGTGGCGTGTCCGTTGATATCTGCCGTTACGCTAAAAGCGGAGCTATACGCATAAGCTGTTGGCCACGTGCCATCTGCATTTTGTACCTTGGCGATTTGTGACCCACCGGTAACCAGGTAAATACCAAGACTGAAGCCCGAGACGGTTGTCGATGGCGGTAAGTTATCCACAACGACTCTGATCGGGAAGTCTGCCGCGTTCGGCAAGACCGCTTGTTTCACGAAGCTGTACGTCGTATTCGCCGTAGCTGCAGGTCCGCCATACGAGCCGGCCTTGAACGTGCTGCGGTCGTACCATTTGTAGCCAGCATTTGGTGCTGCCCAAGGCTCTGGCTGTGGTTCCGTCGATGCCGCCGGAGCTTCAAAAGGCAGCAAAGCCGTCGGCTGATCCAGCTGCAAGCCGCTTACTTCAGCGAAGCTGGTATAGCTTTCTTTGGTCGAAAGCCAGTTCACCATATTGACGAGCAGCTTGCCGTCGTCCACTTCTTTAAACCCATCATACGTCGTCTTCTTCGCGCCTGTATCCTCGCGCACATATTTCGGCGTTGCATCCTCGACCGGTGAGGAATCCCCGATGAAAGCTGCCTTACCTGCGCCTGCTTTGGCAACAGCCACGTAAGGCCCTTCTGCTACTCCGCCGCCATTGTACACACCTTGATCAACCGCATTCGCCCAAGCCTCATTCGTTTGTGGCAAGTACACAATGCCCTTCGCCTTCGTCGGATCAATAATGGCTAGCGTAGATCCTGCGTGCATCGCCACACTGGAGACACCTGTCGTTATCCCAAAAGCTTGCGCAGGCGCTACGATGTTATTCGCATTAATATCGCCGAGGGCGTTATAGCGGAAACGCAGACCGAACTGTGTCGCTAGCCAGTCTGAGCTAGCTACATCTTGCATCGCCGAAGACGCTGACTCTTCCGCGCTCATGCCTGCTGCTGGATTCGTCCAGGCTCCACGGCGATAGCCGTTGAATACCTCGGAGCCATCCCAGCGGTTTTTGTTACGGTCGGCGTTGTAATGATCGCCGATGAAAAATATACTGCCGCCTGCCGCCACATATTGGGCTAGGGCGTTTTGCTCACTTGTTTTGTACGGAACATTGGACTCTGCTACCACGAACACATCATAACCGCTCAAATCGGCCAACGTAATTGGCGTCGTTTTGCGCAGTTCTTTTACATAATAACCATTGTTCGCTAACGCATTGCCGAAATCCGAAAAAGCCCCATCAATGACCCAATCCGCTGCTCCAGCTGTCTGCTCATGTGTATTGTCAAAAAGCACTTTCTTCCCTGCATTCCCGTTGACGACTTTGGCTTCAATGAACGGCGCTGGATCTGTCGGTCCCTCCGCCATCACGGCCTGCCAGCTGCTTGTCGCCAGCACTTGGAACGGTATTGCTACTGTCAACGCCAACGTTGTCTTCCATAACCTCGACTTCCATCCTTTGAGCTTACTCATTACAATTCCTCCTTAGCTTATTGGCTGAGTCAAAATCTTTTCTACATAAGCGCTTGCTTATCGGACAGACAAGCTATCTAACAACCACCTTATTTTACCATAGGATAATTGCGAAATTTGCTATTTTATTGTAAAGACATGAAAATTTGTGCAAAAAGCCAAAGAACTAGATGGATTTCCAAAAGGGTATGGATTCTACCTGCCCACCCGCTAATCTAATCTCCACTTGTGCCACCTAATATCGCGCTCCACTTGCCTCCCCTAATCTCATCCACACTCCCCCCTTGCCTCCCTCGAATCTCATCAACACTCATCCACCTACTCATCTTCTATTCTCATCTCCACTTACCCCACCTACCTCCATCTACTCTCATCTCCACCTCCCCCCGCCTTAAGTTAGATGGAAATTCTCCAGTTATTTTAAGCAATTTTCCTCATAAATTGGATTTAGATGGAAAAGGTACAGCTAATTCAACCCCATTCAGTGAAAATGGCGAGAAAGGCCAAATTTAGCTGCATGTTTTCCAGTTAGTTCATC
The DNA here is from genome assembly GCF_052115445.1 of Paenibacillus sp. 2RAB27. Lineage (NCBI taxonomy): Bacteria > Bacillati > Bacillota > Bacilli > Caryophanales > Paenibacillaceae > Paenibacillus > Paenibacillus sp. 2RAB27. The sequence continues at coordinate 73,312 of NZ_JBFRGR010000010.1, read as the reverse complement.
AAACACCTCGAAAATCACCAATTTAGATGGAGGTTTTCCAGTTATTCAGTGGGAGGAGGAAGAGTCAGCCAACCCACGCCTATAGTTTTACAACGGATACGGTGCATTTCACAGCGCGCTATGTGCGGATCAACCTCGTGAATGCTGTGCTGTTCAACAACCCGAGCAACTGGTACACGCCGACGTTATACGAGGTTCGTCTCTTCGGGCCTTCCACGGCCGATGCCACTGGCTACAGTAAATTTGCGTCGTACAATTTCCCTACGTACTTCATACGTCACTCTAACTACACGCTTCGCATAGATCCTAACGTTTCATCTGCTCTGGATTCACAGTTCCGCGTGGTGCCTGGTTTGGCTAACGCATCTAGTGTTTCACTCGAATCCATCAATTTCCCAGGCTATTTTATCCGGAAAAATGCGAGTAATGGGATCGTCCTTGCACAATTTGATGGAACGACGGCTTTTAACCAGGATGCCACCTTCAACCTTGTGACCTGTTGGGCCGACAGCAGCAAGGTCTCGTTCCAATCCTATAGCGCGCCTACGTACTACATCCGTCATTACAATTACGTACTGAGAGCCGAAGTGATTAACGCTTCTAGCACAGCAACCGTGAAAAGTGATGCAACATTTACGCGTACGAATTACTGAGCATCTGTCTGATAGCGGAAAAAAGAAAAACAAGGCAGCCGGTTCATCCGGTTGCCTTGCTTCGTTGTAGCCAGATAGCTAGTTTCACATGTCTGACGGTTTAATATAAACGTTTTAGAGCATCAGCGGTGAATGGCAGCAATTCGTCGAGTCGACCGCCTCGCACTTTGTCAGCCCAAGCAGGGTCAACCAACAGCGCGCGCCCAATCGCAACGAGATCGAACTCATTCTGCTCTAGGCGAACAAGCAGCTCATTGATGTCAGCTGTGCCTGAGCTTTTCCCACTGAAGGAGCCCAAGAATTCATCATCTAAACCAACGGATCCGACTGTAATCGTAGGTTTGCCCGTTAACTGCTTCACCCAACCTGCAAAATTGAGGTTAGATCCTTCGAACTCGGGCTCCCAGAATCTGCGGGTCGAGCAATGGAATATATCCACGCCTGCCTCAACGAGTGGTGCAAGCAATTGACCGAGCAATTCAGGTGTAGCAGCGAGTTTAGCTGTATATTCAGCCGATTTCCACTGTGACAACCTAATAATAATCGGGAAATCTGGCCCTACTGCGCGGCGGCAAGCTTCAATGATTTCAACGGCAAATCGCGTGCGAGCCATCATACTACCACCGTACTTATCCGTGCGTTGATTCGTTTTCTCCCATAGGAATTGATCAATCAAGTAACCGTGGGCGCCATGAAGCTCGATGCCGTCGAAGCCGATCCGTTTCGCATCCGCTGCCGCTTGCGCGAAGGCTTGCACGACTTGATCGATGTCCGCCTGCGTCATCGGTTCATTCACTTGTTCGCCCGTTAACGTGCGGCCTGACGGTCCAATCGATGGCGCTTCCGGGTGCGGAAGTGACCCATTCGCGCGAGTCATTCCGACATGCCAGAGCTGAGGCACGATACGTCCTCCTGCTTCATGCACAGCAGTGACAACACGTTTCCAACCTGCGTGCGCCTCTTCTCCATGGAAGTTAGGGATATTGGGATTGTCGGTTGCCGCTGGATGATTGATCAGGGTTCCTTCGGTAATAATAAGACCAACGCCATTCTCCGCGCGGCGGCGGTAATAATCCACCACGTCCTGCCCAGGAACACCTCCTGGCGAGAAGGCTCGTGTCATCGGAGCCATCACGACTCGATTCGCAAGTTTAAGATTGCCTAGTGTAAAAGGTTGAAACAACGCCTCCACAGAATGGGATTGCGTCGTTTGATTGGTATTGGTAGTAGGCATGGTCGTTCCTCCGTTTCATTTGGGGGTAGGGCTTGTTTATACTATGCATTCCCCGCACTTATCATTTCTTTAATTCGATTGTTATCGAACAATAGAAATATAGCACGCAATGTGGTAAAATGCAATCACTAAGCGTTAACGAGGAGGAAGCATCCTGAAAGTACTATTTCACCCAGACATAGCGGATATGCATCTCTCATCCGTCCTCTATGCGTTAAGCGATCCCGTCCGATTATCTATCGTCTCCGATCTCCACAAACAAGGAGAGTGTACATGTGGCGGCATTGATGTTAGTGTCGTGAAATCAACAATGTCTCATCATGTGCGCACAATGCGTGAAGCTGGTGTTGTTCACGTCCGCGTGCAAGGAACCCAGCGCTTCTTGTCATTACGCAAGGGTGATTTAGAAGAAAAATTCCCTGGTCTGCTCAATTCGATCCTACATGCTTACGAAAACGCCAAGGACCCTATCCCCGAACCATAATTAGATGAGATGGAAATTTTATATGTAGATTGGACAAAGTAAATAGTCGAATAAAAGGAGCTAAGCAGATTTGTGCTTAGCTCCTTTGCTATCTATCCACTGCTGCTTTCTTTCGCCGCGATTGGGCAGACAAAAACTCATACGTAGTTATTCGTCCATTCGTAGGTAGAAACGCCTGAATATACTAAGTTGGATTACAGATCGCTCACCTTACAGCGAAGGAGGTCCTCTATGAAAAAAGTTCTCCGGCAGGCAGTTAGAAAGACGGCCAAACCAAACCGGAAACAAAAGCTGCTTAAGAGAAGCCGCAGGAAAAATGGAATCAAATTACGCAAGCGTCCGTTGCGAACTGTCAAACTCCGCAAGCGTCTACTGCGAAAAGTTAAAAAACGCCTGCGAAGAAGCCGATCATTACGATCGACTCCCCAGGCCAAGCAGCCTCCTCCTTTATTAAATGTTCCTGTCGTTTATGAACCGCTGAATGTTCCACACGCTCCGCTATTAGAACCGAAACCCAAGCTTTCGGTTATCGTGCCGATTTTGAATGAGGAAAAGTTCCTCCCGCTGTTTCTAGAAAGTGTCGCTTCCTATGCAGATGAAATTCTTTTTGTGGATGGAGGAAGCACCGACGACAGTATAAATATCATCAATCAGTGGAAAAACCGTGCGAATATTCGGCTATTCCATATTAAGCAGACGGGCTTACCCTACTCCGATGACTGGAACGAGTCCGTCGTAAGGAATTTCATGGTTGACCAAGCAATTGGAGATTGGATTATGGCGATCGATGCAGATGAAATCATGGATGATAGCTTCCGTGATGCCTTGCCTCGGCTTATGGCCCAGAAAGAAGCAGATGCTATCTCATTTCCGTGGGTGCAATTCTGGATGAATCCCCAAACCATACGAATAAGTGCACCGAACGACGAACACTGGTCTGTCAATAAATGGCTTATGTGGCGCAATCATATGGGTATACGATACGACGATGCCAAGAATCACTGCAAAGTGCATCTGTTCGGACGTTACATGTGGGAAATCCCCAATAGGGCTGAGCCTATTTCAGCCTTCCATTACCATTATGCTTTCGGTACCCAAGTGAAAGCGAATGATAACCGCCGACGCGATGTCGATCAATATTTAGGAAAATCGGTGGGTCGAATCGAATATGACATCGTGACGAAGCCTTTCACTGGGAAACATCCAGCTGTTATGGAACGTTATTTTGCTAAAAAGATGTGAAAAAAGATAAAAGTGACTGAAAGTCGAAACTTTCAGTCACTTTTTATCAAAATATAAGAATTTATAAGTTTCACCAGATAAGTCGGCTATATTTCTCCATAAACGCTCTCGTCCTAAGAGGACGGCGTAGCCGTTTATTTTATTTCTCTACGTTTTTCCTGCACTATAAGGCTGACCTCATACTCTCTAAGGCTTTTGCTCTGGAGAAGTAAGTTTCCACGTACATCCTACTTTGTTCGGCCTTATGCGCTAATAGACTGTCATTGTTGTATAACTGGATAATTTGTTCAGCAAATGCATGAGGGGCGTTCACAGGTTCAATAATCTGCCTAATATTCTTGAGCCCTTCTATCCCCGTGCTGGTCGTAACTAATGGCATATGATGGCGCATAGCTTCCACCGTTTTGCCTTTCACGCCTGCACCGTACCGAAGTGGAATGACGGCAATCTTCGTATTCCCATACAGTTGTTTTAGTTCATGATCTGGTATAAATCCGGTGACAGTAATCCGATCCGATTGTAAGCCTACTACAGCGGGCGGTGGATTGGAACCGGCGATGAATACGTGTATATGTGGAATCGCTTGTTGGACAATAGGCAGAATATCGCGACAAAACCACAACATACCGTCGGTGTTAGGGCTGTGGTTGAAGCCGCCAACAAAGAGCAGACCATTGCGTTCACTCCATTGCCTTGTTGTCGGTATCGTATGATCAAAGTAGTAGGCTGGAAGTAATACCGTTTGTTTATTTGGAAAATTCCCTTCGATAATTCGTTTTTCCGAGTCGCTGCAGGTCAGAACCGTATCCGCTTTGCTGAACATGTCGAACTCCAGCTTTTTAATGAACTCGGAGGCTTGCAGCAGTTCGCGGTTGTTCTCCAAACCGAATCGCCTCAGCTCTCGGACATAATGCATATCATGACCATAATACAGAATTTTTGCACGGGTATAAGTCTTGATTAGATCCATATAGTGATGTGAAATGTTGGGCCGGTTCAAAAGAACATAATCAATGTATTCATTGTGCCTAACAATCCAGTGCTCGTAATACCCACGATCTTGCGGTCCGTAAAGGATCTCAATGCCAAGCTGTTCTAGTTCTGTGCCATAAGGCTCCGGTTTGATGAAGTTATCTGGTAAGAATTTGACATTAAAGCCCATGTCCACAAATAGTTTCAGATACATAAATGTCGTTCGGCTGCCCGCATCTTTGTCGAAACTTGGAACGCCGTAATCAATAACCAGGATGGTTTTTTTACTCCTTGAGCGTTCTCTCGCCCAGAAGAGGTGCTCACCATCAGCAAGTTGATCCCGCTGCAGTACGCCCGCCCATTTTTCTCTAAATTTCTGCTGGTTAATCACCTGATATTTCTTTATCCCTGTGTTAAGGTCTGTGCCGTGGGATACGCCCTCATAGTGTACGACAACAGATTTGGGTTGGTAGATAACTTTGAACCCATGTTGTCTTGCTTTAAATGCAATGTCCACATCCTCTGAGTAAGCAGGTGCGAAATGCTGATCAAAACCACCTATTCGATTCCATACCTCTTTACGAATCATGATCGATGCCCCTGAGATATAATCCACTTCCTTAACATAATTATATTCATGTTTGTCTGGACTATCTAATCGACCGTAATTCCTTGCATACCCGTTATTAAAGACAATACCGCCGGCCTCCTGAAGTCTCCCATCCGGATATATCAACTTAGACCCTATAATTCCAATGGTTGGATCTTGCTCGGGTAAAGACAACAGATGTGCCAACCAACCGGGAGTCACGATCGTATCGTTATTTAAAAACAATACATACTTTCCTTTGGAAATCGCTGCCCCATGATTGCAGTTATGAAGAAATCCCCTCTTCACCTTGTTGCGAATGACAGTGACTCCTTTGACATAATGTCCGATACGGGCTGTTAAGTCGTTTGACCGATCATCCATCACGATGATCTCATAAGGAATTCCATGTGTATGCTGAACGATGGACATCAAACATTTGTAAGTAAAACGCCATTTGTTGTAGACCGGAATAATTATACTGACCAATGGCTGAGATGAGCTCGGTACCACCAGCCTATTCACGAGTCGCAATCCTTTATGGATCCGGCGACCTTTGAACCGTCGGTTCCTGTTGCGTTTATAAAGCTTCATAACTGACCGTTTTCTCCGATTCTTCCACCTTGAACGTACGGATTTCCCACGTTTGAGCACTAGACGCCGGCCTGGTTTAGATCTACGGAGCTTACGCACGCGTATAGACCCCAATATCTTTCTCTTCGTTCTCCTAGCCTTTAGCTTCACCACAACACCTCCCGGCACACTTCATTATCACATAGCTATACTATTCCCTCTGTAAAAGGTCTGAATGGGACAAACGTTTATTTTCAAAAAGTACGAAGGGTGGAAAATATTCGACGCTGCGCCATACGTCCATACAAGTTGTCTTATTCAAACATATGCTGAATTGGTTATGAAGTATATTGGACAACATGGAACGGAGGAAGCACATGATCATCAGATCTAAAGCTCCTTTAAGATTGGGGCTAGCCGGAGGCGGAACGGATGTGTCGCCCTACTGCGACTTATTCGGAGGATGCGTACTGAATGCGACGATTGATTTATACGCTTATTGCACGATTGAGGTCCTCGATGAAGGTAACCTTACTTTTGTCGCTGCGGATCTCAATGAAGAATTCACCACGGTCCCTCTCCCAGAACTAGAGTTGGATGGCCGTCTAAGCTTGCATAAAGGCGTGTATAACCGGATTGTTAAACAGTTTAGGCAGGACGAGCCACTCTCTTTTCGGATGACCACCTATTCTGACGCTCCCGCAGGATCTGGTCTCGGTTCATCATCCACGATGGTGGTCGCTATGCTGAAGGCTTATGTAGAATGGCTTAATCTGCCGCTCGGGGAGTATGAAATTGCTCAACTAGCCTATGACATTGAGCGTATCGATGTCGGATGGGGTGGCGGTAAGCAGGATCAATATGCAGCCACCTTTGGTGGATTCAACTTTATTGAGTTTTATGAAAATAATCKGGTCATTGTGAACCCACTTCGGATAAAAAACTGGATTATCAGTGAGTTGGAAAGCTCTATGATTTTATATTACACAGGAGCATCAAGGGAATCTGCCAAGATCATTGACGAACAAGTCCGCAATACACGGAATAACAAACAGTCCACCCTAAAAGCAACCCATACCTTGAAAGCGGAGGCTTACTCGATTAAGGAATGTATATTAAAGGGTGAAATCAACAAGTTTGCTGAGCACTTGGGAAAATCCTGGAGTGCCAAAAAAAAGATGGCCACCTCTATTACGAACGAACGAATTGACTTCATATATGATACGGCGATGAATGCCGGTGCACTAGCAGGCAAGGTATCTGGAGCAGGGGGTGGCGGATTTATGATGTTTATCGTGGATCCCGTCAAACGCATACAGGTTGTACATCGCTTGAACGAATTAGGAGGTAAAGTATTTCAATTCCATTTTACAAAGAGCGGAACGCAAGGATGGAGGGTATAAGTTTGAAAGCGTATATTAGCAGCGAAATTTTACGGGCGATGGAGATTAAAAGGGCGATTTCAAAAGATAGCGATCTACTTCGTTTAATTGAGCAGGCAGCAAGAAAAATGATCGAGGTTTACCGAAACGGTAATAAAATAATGCTCGGCGGTAATGGAGGAAGTGCGGCCGATGCCCAGCATATTGCAGGCGAATTCGTCAGTCGCTTTTATTTCGACCGTCCCGGCCTGCCTTGCATCGCGCTTACGACGGATACCTCCATTCTTACTGCAATTGGTAACGACTACGGATATGAGCAGTTGTTTGCACGGCAAATTCAAGCTAACGGCCAACGTGGAGACATATTTATTGGCATTTCCACATCCGGTAACTCGCCCAATGTGATCAGAGGTTTAGAAATGTGCCGTGCTATGGGCATCACGACAATTGGATTAACTGGTGAGTCAGGAGGCCGTATGGCTGCCCTCTGCGATATCTGCATACGGATACCCTCCCAAGAAACCCCGAGAATTCAAGAAGCGCATATTCTGATTGGCCATATTTTGTGCGCGATCGTAGAAGAATCCATATTTGGCAAAGGATTTTAACCCTATGGAAGCCATCATTTTAGCTGGCGGGCTGGGGACACGTTTGCGGGGAGTTATATGGGATTTACCCAAACCGATGGCTCCCGTAGGGGGCAAACCATTTCTTCAATATATTCTCGAGCGATTGGAGAGGCAAGGGGTTCGCAGGGTGATCCTGGCGGTTGGATACAAACATGAAGCCATTAGCTCCTATTTCGGCCATAGCTTCGGAGAAATAAGAATCGCCTATTCGGTGGAAGAAGAACCGCTAGGAACCGGAGGAGCACTGAAGAAGGCGATGACTCAGATTGCCAGCGATCAGGTGCTGTTAGTAAATGGAGACACGATGTTCCACGTCGATATCCCGCAGTTGATGCAGTTTCATAGTGACCGCGCTGCAGACTTGACGCTTTCACTTAAGCCGATGAAACAATTTGACCGATACGGTGCCGTTATCGTAAGTTCGGACTGTAGGGTGCTCAGCTTTCAGGAGAAGCGGATGTGCGAATCTGGCTTGATTAATGGTGGTGTCTACGTAGCTCGTACCGATTTATGGGATCCGTTCCATCTGTCCGCCCCATTTTCTTTTGAAAAATTTCTAGGAAATCCTGGTGCACAGAAGCTTAACCTGTATGGCTTCCTGAGTGAAGGTTATTTTATCGATATCGGCATTCCGGAAGACTATGAGCGTGCGAAGTCTGAGCTTGGCTCCGGAGGTCGGGACGGATGAGACCGAAGGCGCTTTTGCTTGACCGGGATGGTGTCATTAACCTTGATAAATCTTATGTTTACAAAGTAGAGGATTTCGAGTTTAGCAAGGGGATATTCGAAACACTCTTACGTTTCCAGCATGCTGGATTTCTACTCATCATCGTAACCAACCAAGCGGGGATTGGGCGGGGATTTTACACGGAGCACGACTTTATGGCGTTAACGGCATGGATGACGGAGCAATTCGAGGCACATGGAATCCGGATCGCTAACGTATATTTTTGTCCTTATCACCCGGTACATGGCATTGGCGAATACAAACAAGATGCCTGTTGCCGAAAGCCTAATCCGGGTATGATTCTGCAAGCTATGCGAGAGTTTCAGTTGGATCTTGCCTCATCGGTGATCATAGGTGATAAAGAGAGTGACATCGAAGCAGGTTTGCGCGCTGGAGTCGGAACCACGATATTAATTCGCAACGGTGAGGCAAGTTCAGTTACCGCGGCTACGTTTACTGTGAAGCATGTAGGAGAGGCGGCTGAGCGTTTTTTCGGAACATGTAAATAAGCCATCACATGTGAAAAAAGGCGGCATGCGCCGCCCATTTTGATATTTGTGCGCTATCCCGCGACTGCCGACGGAGATACTTCCCTTCCGCACAATATTTGTGCGCTATCCCGCGACTGCCTACGGGGATACTTCCCTTCCGCACAATTTTTGTGCGCTAGCGCGCGACGGCCGACGGGGATACTTCCCTTCCGCACAATATTTGTGCGCTAGCCCGCGACGGCCGACAGGGATACTTCCCTTCCGCACAATATTTGTGCGCTAGCCCGCCATGGCCGACGGAGATACTTCCCTTCCGCACAATATTTGTGCGCTAGTCCGCGATGGCCTACGGGGATACTTCCCTTCCGCACAATTTTTGTGCGCTAGCGCGCGACGGCCGACGGAGATACTTCCCTTCCGCACAATATTTGTGCGCTAGCCCGCGACGGCCGACGGAGATTCTTCCCTTCCGCACAATTTTAGCCACACTTAGAAAGAAATCCTGCAAGTTTTTTGCAGGATTTTTGTGCTTTCACAGCGGGGATCACTAGCTAGCTCCCTTTCGTCTGCCCCCGATACGCATTCGGCACGAAGCCGGTATGCGCCTTGAACAGCTTGCCGAAGTAGTTTTTATTCTCGTAGCCGAGCATATCCGAGATTTGTTCTACGCTTTTATCCGTGATCTCCAGAAGCTCCTTCGCTTTCTCCATCTTCATCCGCGTCACGTACTCGATGAAGTTCTCGCCAGTCTCTCGCTTGAACAAGCGGCTCAAGTAGCTCGGGTGCAGATGCAGATGCGCCGCGGCATCCTCTAGTGATATTTTCGTATCGAGATGGTTGTACACGAACCGCTGGCATTCCAGAATTTCACGATTATGCGACTCGCGATACACTTGTCCCGCCCACTCGATGGCCTGCTGCAAATAATCCTTGAGCCACAGCTCCATTTCGCGGATGGAGGACAATTCGTGCACATCGTGATGCAGCAACTCCGAGGAAAACGTCGATTGATAGTGCTGCAGCGACTTGAGGCGCATCCGCACATCGAGGATCATTTTGAGCAGCCAATCCTTCACCTCTAGGGGACGGAACCGATTGTACTGGATGTAATCGACCCACTTCGAGACGAAGGCATCAATCCCTTCTGCACGCTCATCGAACACCACACCGCGGAACTCATCCAACGCTTGCGCATACTGAGCGAGCAGTTCCCCGCCGTCCCCGAATCCTTCCCGCAAATGCTCAAGCTTGCTGATCGAGGACTCTGGCATGTAGAATCGGATCGCCTTAGCCTCTACCATGCGAATTAATTGATCCTTCAACGCCCGAACATCCTTCACCGGGGTTCCCGTGATGAACGAAAAGGAGATTTTCGCATACTTCTGCAAGCAAGCCTGCAGCTGCCGCAGCGTCTGCTCCATCTTCTGGCTGTTGTTCACATGCAGCTCCGAGAAATGTGGGAATAACAATACAATTTCACCCGTATCGTAGGTGAACAGGGTCACTTCCTTTTGATCCACGAGCAGCTCTTCCACGATATTCTGAATCGTATATTCGAATAAATCTGTCGATTGAAACCGACTATTCGCCTCTTTCACCCGATTGGCATAGCCGAAAACAGGCAGAACCGCATGCTTCGTAAGCCTTATCCCAAAATCCTCCGCTTTGGTGCTCCACTCTACAGCGTCAAATAATGGCTCATTCACAGTACTTCGGATGAACTGGCGCTTCGACGCGCCGCGTTGCTGAGACACCTCTTTCTCCAGCTTGCGGCTCTTGGACTGCTGCCGATCCTCGGCATCCAGCTGCTCTTTGAGCCTGACTAGCACTTCCGTAATATTCGTTGCATTCATCGTTTCCTTCAGGATATATTCACTCACAGACAGCTTAACCGCCGCCTGCGCGTAATGGAATTCATCATGGCACGAGAGAATGACAGCCTTCACATTCGGATCATCCTGACGCAGCGCTTTAATGAGCTCTAGTCCGTTCATTTCTGGCATCCCAATATCACTCAACAGCACATCGGTCTTTGCTTGCTGACCTGCCTTCAATGCCTCTAGGGGATTGGCAAAAGCACCCGTTAATTGATACCCTAGCTCTTCCCATTTAATCGTAGCCTGCAAAAATTCAAGAACTGGGACATCGTCATCGACGATCATGACCGTATACATGGTCACACCTCCTTTTTGGGTTGCTGTGGAAAGCGCAAGATGATCTGAGTTCCCTGCTCTAGCTTACTTTCAATTTCATAATCAAATTGATGACCATAGATGATTCGCAGCCGTTCAAAAACATTATGTAAACCAATACCTGATAACGTTGGACTGCTTGCCTCTTCTTCCACATGCACCATCGGGCCAACCTCTAATTGATTGCGCAGCTCCGCTAACCGCTCTGGTGACATGCCGATACCAGAATCCTCAATCCACACCTGGAGTCTGCCATCCTCAGCAATACGGGAAGCGATTGTGATTTCACCAGCTTTACTTTTAAGCCCATGAATATAAGCATTCTCGATAATCGGTTGTAAAAGGAAGCGCGGTATTTGAACCAGCAGCGTTTCTGAAGCCGCGGATACCCGCAGGACAACCCGGTCGCCGTGCCGCGAATTCAAGAGTCGCACATAATGCTCATTAATGCCAATCTCTTCATGAAGCGTGATGTAGGCATTGTTCCGATTGATCGTCATCCGCAACAAAGCCGACAATGAACTAATCAACTCCGCGTTTTCCTCGTCGCCTTTCATCATAATCTTCAACCGGATCGAATTCAAAACATTAAACAGAAAATGCGGGTTAATCTGCGCCTGCAGCATTGCCAGCTCTGCTTTACGTTTGAGCTCTTGCTCTCTCCGATTTTCAACTAATGTCTGCTCGATGCGATCAATCATACGGTCAAATACGTACCCAAGTCGACCGACTTCATCCCCGCCACTAATGTTAGATCGCTCACTCAACTGTCCGGATTCAATTCGCACTACCGTTTGGACAAGCTTCGCGATCGGCTTCGTAAGGGTTCCTACCACATATAACAGAACCATAGCGAACAACACTAGAAAAAACAGCTGTATACCAAAATCGGTCTTCCGAAATGACTGGATTTGTTGGGCAGCATTCTTATACGGAGTCATATTTACGAGTTTCCACTCCGGTGTAATTTGACTGCTAAGCAAGATGTGATCTTCCCCATTCACCTTCACAAAAGCCGCCTCATTCTCATCGGGCAATTGGTCGTAGTAGGGAAATGACTGACCTATCGTCGAGTTGTCTTGATCTACAATGATTCGTCCCTGACCGTCAATAATCGCCATGGATTCCGTTTTCTCATATTGGTTGAACAGTTGTTGTAGCGGAGTCATCTCTAGCCCCACAATGACATAGCCTTTCGTCAATTCATTCTTCTTCAACTTCTTCGCCGCAGCCAGTACGTAGGGCTGGCTTGACTCGTTACTGTAATTTGGCTCTGCCCCAATCCACTTCACATTATAACCAGATATCTGTTCGACTTCTGGAAACCAACTTTTCTGCATAAACGTTCTCGGATCGAAATTAATCGTCGTGTACGAAGCCACATACTGCCCATTCGGGAGTAGCAACGTGACATACATTTTATCAAGTGGACTCATAACCGTTGAGAGCCTTTTATCAATCGTATTCTTATTTACAAAAATGTCCCCAATGGACGTGCTGGCATCCACATGACTTAAATTCAGAATGGGTTCCTGCAGATCTTGATCAAATTGCATGAAGTTCATAATATAGAGCATGTTCTTCATTTGTGATGAAACAATTTGACTCACAATTCGCATCGATTCTCGTGAATTGTCTGCCACTTGTGTGCGCACAGCATCTCTTGTAAAAAAATTAGAAACATTCATCGACACGATCGATGGTAATACTAGACAAACTAGGATCGTTAGCATTAATTTATTGCGAAGAGATAATGTACGAAACCATTGCAGCACTAACGTTTCCTGCCTCTCCCTTTGGAAATGGGAAAAAAGAGGGGCCGGGTGGCCTCCTCTTGCTTCCTATACACATTATACCAGTAAAGCTAGCCTAATCGTTACCGATTACTTTGCATTACTTTTTCTGATATCTTCAATTTTAGCTTTCGCTGTAGAAATTGTTTTTTCCAAATCTTGTTTGCCTGTCAAGAACAACTCAACTTGCGTTAAGTATTCTTTCTCTTGTTGCAAGGCATACGTTGGAGGAACAACCAATTTTGTGGATTTGTTCACTTTTAAAGTAGACAGCAAGGAAGTTTTGTCAATGAACTTAACTTGATCTGGCTTGCCGCTTGCAAGGATCGCGTCTACGTTTTTGTTAATATCTGCTTTTTTCCAACCGGAGAAGAACAGACCTTGTGTTTGGATACCTTCTGTTGTGTACCATTTCACGAAGTCATAAGCCGCTTGTTTGTTCTTGGAGTTTGCAGCTACACCCATGAAGTCAGCGCCTACTTCTGTCAAACCATTTGTATCTTTTGCATCATATTTCGGATACGGAGCGAATACCGTGTTGAACTTCGCGTTTTGCGCTAGCTCACCAACCATCCAGTTACCTGTTGCTAGCATAGCTGTTTTACCTGCGTAGAATACGTCACGGTAAGCCATTTTTTGCGAAACAACTTCGAAGTAAGGTACGGACGATTTGTCCACGTTCTCCATTTGGTTACGCAGGTTCAAGGAGAAACGAACTTGTGGGTTATCAATGTTTTCTGTGCCATCGGATTTTACCAAGTAAGGGTTATCCATGTTGTTGTTCAAACCAAGAAGCGCATAGTCTTTCCAGCTATGGAAGTAAGAACCATATTGTTTCGCAGCGCCTTCGCCTGATGTTAATTTTTTCGCATAGTCCGCATAGTCATTCCAAGTCCATTCAGTCGGAACAGGAAGCTTAGCCGCATCTAATTTATCTTTGTTCAAAAGAACGAACCACTCGATCATTTTACCAGGTAAAGCATAGTATTTACCGTTAACAACCGGATCAAGTTTGTACTCGTCTTTCACAACGATATTATCTTTTTTCAAATACTCATCTAGCGGTTCAAGAATCCCTGCACCTACACGTTGTGCGAAATCAGAAGCACTGGAGTACATCACAACGTCCATTTGCTCGCCGGAAGCAGCTAGTAGATCAAGTTTTTTCATCCCTTCTTGGGAATCGCCTTTCTCGGACATGCTTTCATAAACGACTTTAACGTTCGGATGAGTTGCATTATAGGCTTCAACTGTTTTGTTCCAGTTACCTTGAGCTTCTGTGTACCATGCTTGTACTTTAATGGTTACAGGCGCTTTAGTTGATGATGTTGCTGTACCGCCAGGCGTTGTCGTTGATGTGGCGTTATCTTCACTTTTACTTCCGCAACCTGCCAGTGCAGTACTGATTGCTAGAACACCGCTTAATACGAGTAAACTCTTTTTCATATGAACCCCTCCAAGAAGATATTTGTATATGCTGCGAATGACTGAAAACCTTTACATGACGAATCGTAACAAACTTGGTGTGAGCACACTAGGCAATATTTTAACCTCATGCACTCTTATTTTGACATCTTGCTTGTAACCAGTGTTTAACCTTTTACCCCACCCATGGAAATCCCTTCGATAACTTGCTTCTGTCCAATGATGAAAATAATCAACAAAGGCACGATCGCTGAAACAGATGCGGCCATGATGAGGGAGTAGAACTCGCCATTCAAATCGGCAAAGGAATGAATGCCCAGTGGAAGCGTGAATAACGACTTGTCTCTTAGGAAAATCAATGGATTCTGGTAATCATTCCACGTCCAGATAAAGCGCAGAATGGCATATGTTGCAATCGCAGGACGTACAAGCGGTGTACAGATGGTCCAGAAAATGCGAGCATGACCTGCACCATCAATCCTTGCAGATTCCATGTACTCATCATGAATACCTAGATAGAACTGACGGAGCATGAATGTACCCAGTACGCTGAAAGACCCTAGAAGAATAAGTCCTAGATGCGTATCGTACAGGTGCATCGAACGAAGCAGAAGGAATTGTGGCACCAGAATCGCCTGACTTGGAATCATATAAATAGCAAGAACGAGAACAAAGAGAACATTCGAACCACGGAACTTAATTTTGGAGAAAGCGTAAGCTGCCATGGATGAAAATAGTACGGATAATGCTGTCGTAATGACTGAAACCTTAATCGAATTCCAGTAGTACAACGGAAATTTCGTCGTCCAAACTGTTTTATAATTTTCAATTAGGCTAAAATGTTTCGGAATCCACTGGATTGGGAAGATGAATACGTCGGCTTCTGGCTTCATGGATGCCGAGATCATCCAAAGGAATGGCGTCATGAACAGGATGCCGAAGAGAGCCATCAGTATCGTTACAATTATCTTTTTGGTACTTTTTTTGTTATCCATGTGTGTACCTCCATTCTATTTTAGTAGTTGACCCATTTACGTTGGCCGAACCATTGAATTAGCGTAATCAAAAGAACCAGAATCACAAGCACAATTGCCATCGCAGAGGCATAACCAGATTGTAGGTTAACGAAGGCTGTTTCATATAAACGAAATACCACAACACTTGTTGAATTTGCAGGACCGCCATTCGTAAGTACGGAAATGACATCGAAAACTTTGAACGTACCGATAATACCCGAAACGAGCAAGAAGAACGTAGTGGGCGACAATAAAGGCACGGTAATGCCGTAGAACTGCCTCCATTTCGATGCCCCGTCAATATCAGCAGCTTCATACAAATCCTTCGGAATAGATTGAAGTCCCGCCATGAAAATAATCATGTTGTACCCAATATTGATCCATACCATCAGCCCCATCACACAGTACAAAGCGTAATCAGGATCAGCCAGCCATTTCGGCGGATTCGCAAAGCCCCAGTCCATCAACGTCTGATTAATGGGTCCGTACGTAGGATGAAAGAGAACTTGGAATACGATCGCAACCGCAACAACACTTGAAATATAAGGAATGAAGTAGATAACTTTGAAAACACCTTTGAAATACACTTGCTTATCAATCAGCACCGCTAGAACCAATGAAACAATGAGGGTTAACGGTACAACAACCATCAGAATCATATTATTTTTCAATGAAAGTAGAAAGACACTATCATGAATCAGCTTTGTAAAGTTGTCCAATCCGAGAAATTTCACCTTCGAAAACCCGGCAACAAAGTTCCAATCGGTAAAGCTCAATAAGAAGGAAGCAATGATTGGAAATAACGTGAATACGAATAAGCCGATGACCATGGGACTAACAAAAAGATATCCGGCCAAATTCTCTCGAATTTGCTGTTTAGATTGTTTAGATTTCACTTTGGTTCTTGGGATACTGCCTGCTTGCGATTGTATATGGTTAGCCATGAAATTCACCCCATGTCGTGTTTTCTATAGTCTACCTTGTGTGCGATTCATGGATAAGTCACAGATTTGACCCTTTCGAGTAATATTTTAACCTCAGACATGGATTACTATGATGAAACAAAAAATCAAACATCCGATTTGGATGCTCAGCCGCGCAATAAAACTATTTCAAGCGTAATGACGGGCCCGCGCGGCTGGACGTAATACTCATCGACACGAACCCAAACAAACTAACTGGAAAATCTCCAGTTAATTTGGGTGAAATCCACGATTCTCAACGATTAGATGGATTTTCTACATCTATTTTCAAGGAAAGTAGCTCATCGAGCTCAAATGACTGAAATTAACAGCAGAAAATCCATCTAATTGTCTTAATCACCAAAATCCCGTCCAATTAGATGCATAAAATCCAGTTATTTGCCGTCGCACCGCTTAGATAAACAAAAAACCAGAACGCCACTTGGCCCTCTGGTCTGCTACATCCTTACTTATTCGCTTCATGCACCTTCAGCAGTTTCCCCTTGATGGTTGTATTCTTCATGATCTTGAGCACCATCGGCCCTTTGCCATTCAAAATGTCGACGTACGACACATTATCCTGAATCGTAATGATGCCGATATCCTCCGCGGTGACACCTTCAATCTTGGCGAGGGTGCCGACAAAGTCGACGGCGCGAATCTTTTTCTTTTTGCCCCCGTTAAAATAGAGCTTCATGATGCCCTTGTTCAACTGGTCACTGCGATCCCTCTTGATGACAGGCGTTGCCTGCATCTTCTGATCGAAGGCAGCTTGCTTAGCGGCAACATCTTCGGAATCCGGTGCATCCATCCTTGGAATTTCGAAGCCTAGATAGCCCTCGATATCCGTAAGGAACTTGTCCTCATGCGGCGTTACGAACGAAATCGCCTTGCCCGTCTTCCCTGCTCGTCCAGTCCGTCCGATCCGATGAACGTAGCTTTCCTTCTCCATCGGAAGATCATAGTTGATGACATGCGTGATGTCCTCCACATCGATCCCACGCGCCGCGACATCCGTGGCCACGAGGAATCGGAACTCCCCTCGCTTGAAGGCATTCATGACAAGAAAACGATCATCTTGAACCATGCCACCGTGAATCTTATCGCACGGGAAATCCAGCTGATCGAGCTGCGTGTAGAGCTTATCAACATGCTCTTGTGTCCGGCAGAAAATAATGCAATTCTCCGGATTCTCTATCACGAGCACATTCTGAAGCAATGGCCATTTCTCGTTCTCCCGCACAGTGATGAGAGAATGTTCAATCTGAACCTTCGCAGCTTCCGGTGTTTCAATCTCGATATCGATCGGGTTCCGCAAGTATTGATGGCACAGCTGCTCTACATCCTTCGGCAAGGTTGCCGAGAAGAGCATCGTCATCCGATCCTTCGGCAGCTCATCTATGATCGCCCCCACCTGCTCGATGAAGCCCATCCGCAGCATTTCGTCTGCCTCATCAATAACTAGATATTGCAGGCGTTCTACGTCCAGCGTCCCTTTTTGAATATGATCGAGGACTCGGCCCGGTGTACCAACGACCACGTGACACTTCTGATGCAGTTCGATCTTCTGCTTGGCAAATGGCTGCTTCCCATACAGGGCCACAGCCTTAATCCGCTTAAAGCGACCGATGTTCGTCATATCTTGCTTCACTTGATCGGCGAGCTCCCGTGTTGGCGTCAGGATGAGTGCCTGCGGCCTGTTCTCTTCCCACTCCACCAGCTCGCAGATCGGTATGCCGAATGCTGCGGTTTTCCCGCTCCCCGTGCGGGATTTGACCGTCAGGTCCCGCTCCTGCAGCGCGATCGGAATCACCTTATGCTGCACATCCGTCGGCTGTGTGTAACCGAGTGTGGTTAGCGCACGCGTGATATCCTCACTTAATTGATAATCGTTAAAGCTTCTTGTCGTCACGATTTGACTCCCCTTCTTGTTGCTGTGGCTCTATTCTACTACATCTGGAGGTGGAAAAGAAAAAACATGAGTGAAATACCCATTATTCGGCAATAGTAACAAAAACAAACTCAGGTGGTTCGCTCAATGAAGAACTCTATCTTTACCTTCATGCAAAAATTACTGAAACAGAAGTACCAACCGGTTATAGCCAGTATTCGTGAAGCAAATCAAATTCACACTATGCCAGATAACCTGGAAGAAATCCTGCTCACGATCGGAGAAGGACTGGGGCATAGCACAGATCTTGTGATTCGAAGAATGATGATACCATCCGTGCCTCCCTGCAAGGCTGCCATTGTGTACATGGATGGACTTGCGAATGTCAAAGAAATTCTGGACTCCCTTCTTATCGATTATCGATCCGGAGATATCCATCTCCCCTTGCTAGATGACATAGCACCGTTATCTCTCATCAAAGAGTACTTATTGAAATCAGGTGAAGTCACAGGTACTTCTGATTTTGAAACGCTCTATCATATGATTTTATCTGGGGATACGGTCATATTAGTGGATGGGTATAACGAAGGAATCTGCGCGAACTCACGAGACTGGAAAGATCGCGGGGTCACCGAACCCTCGTCTCAGACGGTTGTAAGAGGGCCTCGCGAAGGTTTTTCCGAATCCTTACGCACGAACACCGCATTAGTTCGAAGGAAAATCAAAGATCCTCATCTATGGATGGAAACTAGGCAGATTGGCCGTGTAACCCAGACCGACGTCGCCACCATGTATATCAAAGGACTCGTGGATGACACGATTGTCGAGGAAGTACGTACCCGATTAGCAAGGATCGATATTGATGGGATTCTCGAGAGTGGATACATCGAAGAGCTCGTCCAAGATGAAGCCTATACGCCATTCCCTACCATATTTAATACAGAACGACCCGATGTTGTTGCAGCAGCACTACTAGAGGGACGAATCGCAATCTTAGTAGACGGCACACCATTTGTTCTCATTGTACCAGCCGTATTTACACACTTTATGCAAGCAGCGGAAGATTCTTACCAAAGGGCAGATATCAGCTCATTAATCCGTATTCTCCGATATGTATCGCTGATGATGGCCTTACTCGCTCCTGCTGCCTATATTGCGGTGACGACCTTTCACCAAGAGATGATACCGACAACACTGCTCGTTAATATTGCTGCACATCGGGAGGGAATCCCGTTCCCTGCTTTTATTGAAGCACTTCTTATGGAAGTTACGTTCGAAATCCTACGGGAAGCCGGGATCAGAATGCCTCGTACAATCGGCCAAGCGGTGTCCATTGTAGGTGCGCTTGTCATTGGACAAGCCGCTGTTGAAGCTGGATTAGTGGGGCCAGCAATGGTCATTATCGTCGCGATTACAGCTATCTCTACCTTTATTATCCCTTCCTTTAACATGGGAATTTCCATTCGGATGATCCGTTTCATCCTAATGATTTTGGCAGCATCACTTGGTCTATATGGGATACTCATTGGCATTATTGCTCTGGTGTTGCATTTATGCAGTTTGCGTTCTTTTGGCGTCCCTTACCTAGCTCCATTCGCTCCCTATAATGTGGAGGATCAGAAGGATAATGTCATTCGCCTCCCTCATTGGGCCTTGTTGAAGCGTCCTAGCTTTATTAGTTCAAATAATAGACAGAAACAAACCTATAATCCCCCACAGAAACCAGAATCTTAAGCGTGATTAGCCAAATCTGGAGAAGGTGATCTATACAAATGTTGAAACGAGCTGTACTTATTTTCCTCATCATGCTGATCATTACGGGGTGTTGGAACCGCAAGGAGCTTGATCAGATTTCCATTGCAACTGCTATTGGCATTGATAAACATGGGGATCATTATAATATTTCGGTCCAATTACTCAACACCGATGAAATTACGTCAACGAAGGGCGTAGGTCAAAGGATGCCCGTAGTGACACTTCAGATGAGCAGCGGGGGTACGATATTCGAATCGTTCCGCAAGCTAACGACGAGTTCTCCACGTAAAATACTTTCATCCCATTTACGTATTCTCGTCATTGGAGAAGAGATGGCCGCGGATGGTTTAACGAAGGTGCTGGATCTCATATCAAGAGATCCAGAGGCGCGCTCGGACTTCAATATTTTATTAGCTAGAAATGCTACAGCCAACGATATCTTACAAGTGTTGACACCGCTTGAGAAGATTCCGGCCAACAAGCTCTATTCTTCACTCATCTCCTCCGAGAAAAATTGGGGAGTCACCACAGATGTTGACTTGCATCAACTTATTTACGATTTAGTGGATCCAGGTAAAGATCCCGTCCTTTCTAGTATTCATATTAAAGGAGACCCGAAAAAAGCAAAGTCTCGCGAAAACTTAAGTTCTGTTCTCCCTCCTGCAATATTGGAGTATAAAAGCCTTGGTGTTTTCCATAAAGATCAGTTTGTCGGATGGTTAACGGACAGAGAAAGTAAAGGTTACAATTATGCCTTGGGTAACCTGCAAAGTACGGTTGTTGCTCTTCCTTGCCAAGATGGTGGCAAAATGTCCATAGAATTGATGAGTACAAGTTCCAAAATCAAAGCAAGATTTGTAGATCAACAACCGCAGGTTTTCGTCAATGTTCGCGTCGAGGCGAATATCGGAGAGGTAGCTTGTAAGTTGAACTTAAATTCCACCAATACCATACAAGCTATCGAGGAACAATTAAATGAAGAAATTAAGCAGACGATCCTCGACTCCGTGGCCAAAGCAAAGTCCTACAAGTCAGATATATTTGGATTCGGATCTGCCATTCATCGTACGAATTATAAACAATGGAATCTCATGAAAGATAACTGGGACCAAACTTTTGTTGATCTGCCTGTTCAAGTGGCTGTGCATGCCAAAATCCGCCGTACGGGTTCGGTTGTTGAATCTTTTGTTGATAAGATGGAGTGAATACGCATGATTTGGAGTGTTATTATTGTTCTTGTCTCACTTTGGACACTGAAGGTTCAGATCTCTCTATTAAGAGCAAAGAAACAGCACAGAGAAATCTGGTTTTTCATTCTATCTCTCAGCATTTCCGCCCTATTGAGTATAGCGGTTAGTTTAAAGATCCCCTTGCTCAATCCATTAGATGTGATCACTTTCTTATTCAGACCTATGGGCAAAATAATCACAACCTTACTCACGTAACTGTAAGTCAAAGGAGTCAGCGATGTTCGAAAAAGAGAAAATCAGCCTGCGCCAATTTAAAATATTAGTTTTACTATTCAGCTTGGGCAGTACGATCCTAATCGTGCCTTCTGTCCTTACGGCTTTTGCCCGTCAAGATGGGTGGTTGTCTGCAGCCTTAGGTATCACTATAGGAGGAGGTGTGATAGGCCTCTATGTAACGCTGGGTAATCGGTATCCGAATCACTCCTTAATGGCCTATAGCGAGTTGATCCTAGGAAAATGGTTAGGCAAAGTCATAAGCATCCTCTTCTATCTATTTTTCCTTATCATAGCCTCATTAGTTCTTCGTAATGTCGGTGATTTTATTACAACCATTATCATGCCAGAGACGCCCATTCAAGTTATTCACTTTGTATTCCTGCTGATTATTATGCTCGGAGCAGTGTTGGGCTTAGAAGTGATTGCCCGTGCTGGGGAGATTTTCCTACCTTGGGTTCTGTTGTTTATTGGTGTGCTTATTGGCTTTCTGATTCCACAGATTAAAATTGAACGCTTACCACCTATATTTGAAGCAAGTACCAAAGCTATTATTCACGGAAGTTTGTCGGTACTTTCTATTCCCTATCTGGAAATGGTCGTTTTTCTGATGGTCTACCCGACTATTCACACCAATTTGAAAAAAGGCAAAGGATTTATTCAAGCAGGCTTTATGGGTGGTGTGGTCATTTTTACCATAACCATTTTATGTATCGTCGTACTTGGTTGGGACTTCACTTCACGCCATACGTTTCCTAGTTACACATTAGCTAAAAAGATCCATCTCGGCGGATTCATCCAACGCATCGAAGTATTGGTCGCGATCATTTGGTTTGTCACCATCTATTTCAAGCTCGTTATTTGCTTCTATAGCTCACTGGTTGGACTGCAGCAAATCTTTAACTTGCGTACCTATCGCCCGTTCGTCGTGCCAAGTGCGCTTATGCTGTTTACACTCGCCTTCCTTGTTTACCCGAACATCATCTATTTCCGAGATTTCGCTTCTAATATTTGGCCTCCATTTGCCCTAACTATCGGGCTGTTCCTGCCTTTAGGTTTGTTGATTGTATCTTATTTTAGACCTGTTGGAAGGTCGAATAAATGAATGGGGGATCGTTATCGCTTCTTCATCCAACATAAACACCTGTCGCAGAAATGGAGCAGCGATTAGCCAAAATAATTGAAGCGTTAAATATTGAATCGATCGGTCATCCTCATCATCAAAGATTTACCTTCCTTCCTTAGCAACCGGTTTACGTTCACAGCCAGCGTATTATCATGACGAACTGAAAATACGATCCACGAGCTTTTTGCGCATGACATACCAACTATCTATCCGCTCTGGATAAAATTTATGCTCGATGACTTCATAATGTAACCTTTCGTACATCCGAATATTGTCTGGAATGGATAGTCGTACCTCAACCCGAGTTTCCATAATCCCCTGATCTCGTGCTTTGTTTTCCACGAAAGTTAACAGTGCTTTGCAGATGCCCTTCCCCCGAAATTCAGGAAGTACAGACACTCTGCCAATATACATATAATCGTCGACGGGCTTATACCTCGCTGACCCGACCACATTAGCTCCTTCGCATGCGAGTGCTGCTCCACCGCCGATGTTAAATGTATGAATCGTGTGATCCACCGTTTCCTTAAGTGCACCTGAAGGTGGATTGAGCTTACCGTCGTATTCTTTGAATGATGCGATCATGACCTGGTAAATGAGTTCGGATTCGTCGATTGTAGCTTCTCTGATGGGTAAGGTCATCGTTTCTCGACTCCTTATATAGATTTATCAAGCCTAGTTACGAGCCATGTTCCTTACATAATCAGGCATCCTTCGCATATATCGCTCTGTATCGTGCTCAAAATCATACTGCTTGTACAGCTCATGCGCATCCTTCGTACCCAGCAAGCCAACGAGGTCTTTATAATCATCACAGGTTATCAAGCTTTCTACTAGTTTCTTACCGATCCCCATGCCCCTGTAGTCTTCATCAATAAATACATCGCATAGATAAAACATCGTCGCATTGTCCGTTACGACTCTCGCGAAGCCAACTTGTTTGCGCCCTTCATATACGCCATAGCATGCAGAGTTCTCGATCGCGCGAAGCGTCCTTTCTTCCGGTCGTTTATTCGCCCAATAGCTTCGTGAGAGGAAACCTTGGATAACATCTAGATCTAGCCGTTCTTTATTACCGCTGATGACAAATTGGTTCCACGTAATCTCCATCATATCTGCTCCTCTACTGAACTCGGTTCATTGATTTCCATCTATAATACTACATTCCATTGCCATTGCTGAATTCCCTTTTCATCCCTTCGAAAAGTCCTACAAACTTGTGCACGAAATGTCGGATAACCATCTGCAATTCCTGCTATTCTATGGTTAGAGGAGGTCAGAACGATGGATTTGCTTAAAAACATGAACAGCGCGCTCAAGTTTATCGAAGACAACCTGACGGACACGATTGACACGAATGAAGTAGCTCGGATAGCCTTATGCTCCGAATATCATTTCAAGCGTATGTTTTCCTTCCTCGCGGGCATCCCGTTATCCGAGTACATTCGCCGCAGGCGGCTAAGCCTTGCCGCTTTTGAGCTGAGAGACAGTCAGGTCAAAGTCATTGATATTGCCATCAAATATGGGTATAACTCGCCTGATTCGTTCACAAGGTCTTTTCAGAATTTGCATGGTGTTACACCGTCTGAGGCTAGGAATAATGGACAGTCTTTGAAAGCCTATCCGCCTATGACCTTCCAAATCACCATTCAAGGGGGAAGTGAAATGAATTATCGTATTGAGGAAAAAGAAGCGTTTCATATTGTTGGTATTCACAAACGAGTGCCCATTATCTTTAACGGCGTTAATCCTGAAATTGCCGCGATGTGGCAAAGCTTAACTATGGACTTAATTAACACCCTTAAACAACTCTCCAATGTCGAGCCCATTGGTCTAGTAAGTGCCTCTACCAACTTCTCCGAAGGCCGCATGGAGGAAAAGGGAGAGCTTGACCACTATATTGGCGTTGCTACAACGAATCCGTGTCCCGATAATTTCACACAACTCGACGTATCTGCCTCGACGTGGGCGGTATTCGAAGCCATCGGACCGTTCCCCGAAACATTGCAAAATGTATGGGGACGCATCTACTCCGAATGGTTCCCTTCCTCAGGCTATGAACAAGTTGCTGGACCGGAAATGCTGTGGAACGCAGATAAGGATACAACTTCGCCTACGTTTAGAAGTGAGATATGGATACCGGTGAAGAAGATGTAGTGAAAGCAATTGCTAGATCGTGAGGGGGGCCGCTCCTCCCGTTGCCGACCAAAGTGACTTGGAGGATCTCTACAGTAGCATATAGAAAAGCTCCTGGATTCCTGCATAATTGAAGGAATTAGGAGCTTTTGGGGTTAGATTACATCACTATTGGCATGTGGGAGCAGCTTTTCAGTGCATCCTGCTACTGTAGTGATGTTTTTCATTGCTATTGGCAGAGGTTAATGAGTCAGCCGCCGGAGGCTGACATCGAGAAAGCCGTCAGCTAGACGATGACAGTGGCCTTCTCCTTCGGAGCGCTTGGCACCGCGGGCTTCTTGTACTGCACGCCCGCGGTGTCCCGCTCCCGTAGCATGAGGGAGAATCCCCACGCTACCGCAAGAAACCCAGCCGCGCCAAGCAGCGCGATTTGAATGATCCGGCGAGGTCCGAGCTTCCTCGCCGTCCACGGCATGAGCTGAGACGCATCCATGAGGCCAAGCGCCTCGGGAAATGTCGTCAGTCCGGTATGCAACGCGGGCTTTGAACACATCCTGATACATCAGCGGGGAAATTTAGAGCATGCCGAGCAGCCCCGCTGCGGTACACAATGCGATCATGCCTGTCGTAGATACAGGCGATCTACGAACAAGCGCAGTTGGAGCATCGGCTCACTTACCCCCTTCGCAGGAAGCGAACAGCACGACTTACCAGTGCCGGAAGCACCGAAACATGTCCTTCGCCTTCAAACTCATAGAAATGAGCATCTAACTTCTCACTCGGCAAGAGAGCTAAGCGCCCATACAGCTCTTTGGCATTCTCGCTCATATTGCTCGGGTGATTCTTCTCGAGCTCACCGATGGTGATAAGCAGCTTATGTTGAATTTGCCTCTGCTGGAGACCGGAAGTATACTGGTCCTCCTGCTCGCGCAGCATCGCTTTGTTCCAATGGACTGATGGACTGCCTGCAATATAGGTTTGAAACGTGTGCGGCTGCGTGAATAAGGTTTGCAGCACGAAAAGTCCACCTAGCGAATGCCCAAAGACCGCTTGCTGCTTCGTATTAATCGAATTATCACGCTCGATGCGTGGCTTAAGCTCCTCCTCGATGAAAGCCCGAAAAGCATCCGCCCCACCGACTTGAGGTCTTGCAGCTTCTTTGTTGCGTACAGGTAGAGCATCAAGCACTTCTTTCGGCGTTGGCATCGTAAAATCATAAAACCGTGAGGAATCGAACGGCTCGCCTGTCGGATAGCCAATACCCACAACGACTGCCGGGTAGACACCCGTCTTCTCGGGAACGCGTGATTGTACACGCATCGTTTCAACCATCGTGGCAAAAAGCGCATTGGCATCCAGCAAATAGATGACTGGGAATCCTTCAGGCGGCGCCTCCTGCGAAGGCTTAAATACGTAAATTTGATAGGGTTGCTCTCTTGTTGCGCTGTGAAGAAGATACTGCTCTGTGTTTGGTAATGTAAAAGACTGACGGACAACTTCCCTCGAAGGCGTAGTGGTCTCGATGGATGAATGGGGTAAACGGGTCATTGGGTTTCCTTTCTTCTCCTCTCGTTTCAGGTTCAACGATCAGGCTGGATCTAGTGTGTTTACGGATCGATGGATTGTCTATGGGAATAACATTTGATAATGATTCTCATTATTGATTATAGGGGAAGGTAAACACATCGACCATGAACGATATCCACATAATGGAATGGAGAATGTTCAGATCATCGGGGAGGCAGTTCAATGACTAGCTTCTTTGGTGGGGGCGAAAATGTGTTGCGTTGGATGCTGTGTTGGTGGAGATGTGTGGGTTAAGTAGCTAGCTTGTTTGGTGTTGGTTACTCCTCCGTGTGGCGGTTACCTGTAAAATATCCAGTTAAATTCTGTCGATTTTTTTGATTTTCGTGTTTAACTGGATTTCCTACATCTATTTCTGGCGATATCAGTGAAATCTACAACTTCGCTCCAAATTATCTACAGGAAATCCATCTATTTGCTCAAAAGTGCGATTTCCCACCACATTACCTGTAGGAAATCCAGTTAATCCAGTCAGAGTCAATAGCGACGAGGGGGAGGGTGTTTCAAGCAGCTTGTTTGGCAGGCGTACATGTGGTACGTGGATCGATGTGATGGTGGGAGTGCGGGACTTCAACTAACTTGTTTGCCGTGGTAGTTCATGTTGTTCGGTGAAAATAAAGTTTTAGACTGGAGTCGTTGATAAATAAGTTGTAGATTGATCCCTTAAAAGAAGCAGCGGCGGACCAAGACTTGAAAAATAAAGTCTTAGACTGCCGCTGTAGTCATTCAAATAACCTACCCTTTAGTATAACAATGCATCATCTCTGCAATTCCCGAAAGAGTTAATGCATAATGAGGACTGGGTAACTTGATAGCTGTGAAACCTTGTGTGGCTGACACTTCCAAGCATCATTTCTATTATGCCAATTAGCCCACGGCTCCCAATAATAATGAGTTGCTGCTCGGTATCCCCTGCATATTTTAATATCTCATGTATCATCCTTCCCGTGGCAGCTCGTAACTATTTCGGCTACCTACAAAACGGTTTCTTGCTGCTCCTATACCGACTAAAAAGAGCAAGATCGCAGCGCCAAGCAGAATGAAAAGTGGCAGGTTCCAACTATTTGTCGCATCATGCAGATATCCTATAAGAGCAGGACCGACTGCGGCAAAAAGATATCCGATCGATTGCGCCATGCCAGACAGTTTCGCTGCTTGATGCGCATTTTCAGTACGTAACCCCAAAAACATCATGGACAAACTAAAGGCGAAGCCTCCACCTATTCCGAGCATGATGATCCACAACAGAATCATATTGGAGCTTCCGTAAAGAAGTCCAATCGTTCCCGTCAAAAGCAAAATGGTTGTAATGACCACTAACAACCGTTGGCTAGACATGCGCCCAGCAATAACGGGGACAATAAAGGCAAATGGAAGCATAGCTAACTGCATGATCGAGAGGTACCATCCTGATTGGTTTGGATCAATTCCTTGCTGCTTTAAAATTTCAGGCAACCATGCGATCAAAACATAGAAAACCATGGACTGTATACCCATAAACAAGGTTACTTCCCAGGCAATGAGGGATTGCCAAACATTCACATCGTTGCTGGCCATTTTTTGACTCGTCGTGGTTGTTTGCTTCGTATGATTTCTTAATTGGGGTAACCAACAGAGGATTGATACAAAGCTTAGAATCCCCCATATTCCCAATGCTCCCTGCCATTTTAGACCTGCGTTTACGGCTAGAGGCACACTGATTCCCGATGCGATTGCTCCACATAAACTCATTGAAATGGAGTAAACACCTGTCATGGAGCCAATTTTATTTGGGAAATCCCTCTTGATTATACTTGGCAATAATACATTACATACGGCAATTGCGAATCCAAGAATTGCTGTTCCAATAAACAGATTAGCTGCGCCAGATAAAGAACGTATTACAATACCTACAGTCAGAAAGAGCAAGGCGATCATTATGATACGTTCAACCCCATACCTTTGGCCTAATTTTGGTACTAGAGGCGATAACAAAGCAAATGCAAGCAAGGGTACCGTTGTGATCAGGCCTGCTAATGTATTTGAAATATGAACGTCATCCCTTATCAGACTCACTAAAGGACTGACTGATGTTAAGGGAGTACGTAAATTAGCTGCAATAACAAT
The DNA here is from genome assembly GCF_052115445.1 of Paenibacillus sp. 2RAB27. NCBI lineage: Bacteria > Bacillati > Bacillota > Bacilli > Caryophanales > Paenibacillaceae > Paenibacillus > Paenibacillus sp. 2RAB27. The sequence goes on along the minus strand of NZ_JBFRGR010000010.1, from coordinate 44,887 downwards.
AATGCCGAGAATGATCAGCCCTATAGAGGATGGTACGGCTTTATTATTTTGTTTGTTCGGCATTCTTAATTTCTCCTTCCTGAATTCTTACGTATTATTTGCTTCCTGCTTATTGAAAAAAACGATACATCCGCGCGAATAAATAAAGTATATTATAATATACTTTATTTATCAATAAGTACTTTATAATATACTTTAATTCATCTATAAACAAAAATACAACTCTGAAATTCCCGTCATGGAATTCAGAGTTGTATTTAATAAGTGGAATTTTCGACTTTAGAAATCGTACTTTAAGGATATATGGAGCACTGTTTCGTTATCCGTATGATTGGTATAAGAATGAGGACAATCTGCACGAAAACTGATAGTATCATATTGATTCAATGTGTAAATCTCTCCATTGATTTGAATTTCAATGGAACCAGTCATGACTGTCGCAATTTCAGTTGTATTGACATGATGACCTTCAGGCTGATACGAGCTATTTGGTTGTAAGTAAGCCCGACACATTTCAATATCGTTACTTTTAAAAATTGGTTCAATGATCCAATTTTTTTGATCATTAGAAAACCGCAGTCCTTCACCTGCTCGATACAAACTAGCAGAGTCTTCTGATTTGAATAAAGCCAATAGCGGTAAAGATATACCTTTTGAAATTTTCCAAATAATCGCCAAGGTTGGATTTGTCTCGCCACGTTCGATATTCCCCAGAGTAAGTTTGCTTACGCCCGTTAGTTCCGATAAGTCGTCTAAGCTCATGTTTTTTTCTTTTCTGTACTTTTTCAAGGCAACACCGATTTGTAATACAATTTCTTTTGATTCATTGATTTCATCCATTAGATTCACCTCAACAAAAAACAGTTATAGCTAGTATATTATTTATCTAGATACTTTTCCATACGAGTAGTATTTGATGGTGGACTACACTCCTATGAAAACATAATCTGCCCGTTTAGCTTAATGAAACTTCTTCAGTCTAATACTTTATTTTCTTCTAACACATGTGGTGCGTCGAACGTTGTGATCGTGGGAGTGAGAGGCTTCAACTAGCTTGTTTGGTGTCACTCCCTCTCCCTACGGCGGATTAACTGTATAAACTCCAGCTACTTTCTATGGAATTCCTCGATTTTCTTGTTTAACTGGATTTCCTACATCTATTTCTGGCGATATTAGTGAAATCTGCGATTCCGGCCCAAATTAGCTACAGGAAATCCATCTAATTGCTCGAAAGCGCGATTTTCCGCCAATTTAACTGTAGGAAATCCATCTAATCCGCTCAGATGTGAGTACGAGAGGCAATTGGCACGCGTATAGGTTTGCCCAGCACCGTCTAGCCTCGCTCTGCTCTACCTAGCTCGGCCAGCACAGCCGCAAACAACACAAAAACCGCCCCCTCCCAGGGGCGGTTCCATCACTCTCTATCGGCGATGCTTATTCCGATACAGCAACCAAACAAAGTACGGCACGCCAATAATCGCGATGACGACGCCGACGGGCATCTCCACCGGCGCGAACGCCATTTTGGCGATGAAATCGGAGATCATCACCAAGAGCGCGCCGACAATCGCGCTGACGGGCAGCAGTCGGCGATGCGTTATGCCGACGAGTCGGCGAGCGATATGCGGCGCCATGAGGCCAATAAATCCGATGCCGCCGGAGACGGACACGCAGGCACTTACAATACCGATACTGCTCAGCAGAAGGATCGCTTTCTCTTTGTCCACAGCAGCGCCCAGCCCGCGAACGCTCTCTTCGCTCAGCTGGAACACATCCAGCACAAGAGATCGCCAGATAAGAACTGGCGTCAATATGATCAACCACGGCAGGATGGAGATAATATACTTCCAGTTCGCATTATAGATGCTGCCGGATACCCAGACGGCAGCCATCTCGAAATCTTTAGCATTCATTTTGAGCGTAATGAACACGGTCACTGCAGATAAACCCGAGGCTATTGCGATCCCCGTGAGCAGAAGGCGCTGTGAATCTAGCCTCCCCTCCTTTTGGGAGAAGACATAGATCAGAAGCGCTGCGCCCAGCCCACCGACCAAGCCGACAATAGGCATGGCCAGAATCGCCGCCCAGCCCGTTCCTTTCACCTTCCCTTGAAAGAAAAACAGGAAGATGACCATCGCCATCCCCGCTCCCGCATTGATACCCAGGATGCCCGGATCGGCCAAGTTGTTCCTGGTCAAGCTCTGCACAACTGTTCCCGCCATCCCTAACCCCATCCCCACCAACAACGCGATGACGATACGAGGTAGTCGGAACTCTAATATCACTAAATCATAATCATGCTGCGCATCAATCCGCAGCAGGGTTTTAAACACATCTTTCAACGTAATATCGAAAGCCCCATTTGTCAGGGACATATACGCCGTTAGTAACAGAAGCCCAATACCAACGATAATCTGTAAGGCATAGTACCGATCATTTCTTTTATCGATGAGACTCCCCTCCTCGCGTGCGAATGAGATAGAGGAAGAACGGAACACCGAGGATCGCGGTAACGACGCCAATCGGCATCTCGAATGGATAATTGAGGAAACGACTCAACACATCACACAGCCCCAAGAAAACGGCACCGATCACAGCCGAACATGGAATAATCCATTTGTAATCGATTCCCGTTAGAAACCTTGTGATATGTGGGACAAGTAGGCCAACAAATCCAATTTTACCTGCAATAGCCACAGAAATACCCGTCAGTAATACGACGCTTAATGTCGTTAACAATCTGACCTGCATCGTCTTCTGCCCAAGCGATACGGCGATTTCGTCACCTAATGAGAAGATCGTCACCGACTTGGACATCCATATGGCAAGCCCCAAACCTACAACGGCAAAAGGAACCGCCAGCATAATTAACTGTGGATCCAGTTGATGCAGGCGTGCGTTATACCAGAAGCTAATATTTTGGGAAACTTGAAAATACATCGCAATTGCCGCAGACACACTACTCAGAAACGTCCCAATTAATGTCCCTAGTATCGTTAAACGCACAGGTGACAATCCCCCTGGTAATAGCGAAGCTAGCCCAAATACAATAACGATGCTTAGCGCCGAGCCAGCAAAAGACGCCATAATCATAGCCATCATCGAGGAATAGGGTGCAATGACCATACACAAGGTTACTGCGAATGCTGAGCCATCGGATATCCCCATGATTGAAGGGGATGCCAGATAATTCCTGGTCATCCCCTGCATGAGAGCGCCCGACACCGCGAGGAATGCGCCGACAAGCAGCGCTCCAATTACTCTTGGCAGTCTAGCGTGCATAATAATTTGATGATCGACATCGTTCGCATCAAAATGGACGAAAGCTTCAATGATACGGCTGAAATCCATGCTTTTGGCCCCATATGAGATGGACAGCACGATCGTAAAAAATATCGCGAAAGGTGCTGCCAATAAGATGAGGGTTGGTGCGGGTACTCTCCATTTCATAGCTCTACTCTCACTTTGCTTGAACTAATTTAGAGCCATTAATCGCTTCTAAGAATTTAATTTTACTGTAAGCTGTACCGCCTTGTAGTAATGGATCTACGAGATTCGTATATAATTGGCCATTTTTAACGGCATTAATGTTTTTGAAGATAGGGTTGTTTTTCAAGTCTTCGAACACTTTCGGTGTATCTTTGTTCTCTTCCTCAGAGAATTCAACAATTAAGTAATCCGGGTTCATCTCAGCAAGCTTTTCGAGTGAAACGTTTTGTTGCGCTTTCGCTGACTTCACTTCCGCCGGTACTGTTGCACCAAGCTCAGCGTAGATAGATGGATTAAAGAATACATCCTCAGGGAAGATGAATAAGCTGCCTGCACGTACGCGAATTGCCAATACCTTCTTATCTTTGAAAATAGGACCGATCTTCGCTTTCAAAGCTGCTGAATCCGCCTTGTACTTATCAAGCACTTGCTTCGCTTTATCTTGTTTGCCTGTCAATTCGCCAAGCAAATTCAAGTTATTTTCCYAATCTGTTGCAATGTGAGATACCGGAATCGTCGGTCCCACTTTGGTCATTTTCTCAATCGTCTCCGCAGGAAATTTGGTGCTCATGAGAATAACATCCGGCTTCAGCTTCAAAATCGTTTCAAGGTTCGGCTGTGCTTTCTCGCCTACGCCCTCTGCTTTATCCGTAATTGGCGCGAATACAGCTGGGAATTTCCCACCGACCGTTAGTGCACCAACTGGCTTCACATCTAGAAGCAAAGCATCTTCCAAAGACTCCAGTGCGCCCGTAATAACGAGTTTATCCACTTTTCCAGGGACCGTGTACTCTTTACCCACGTATTTGATGACTCTTGGCCCTGAAGGTGTTGCTGCAGGAGCAGCTGTTGGTGCCACCGAAGCAGCTGGAGTTATTGTACCTGCTGCTGCAGGAGCCGTTTCCGTTTTCCCCCCGCCACATGCCGTCAATCCTAACAGAACCAATGTCGTAATACCGATTGTTGCTAACTTTTTCATTTTTCTTAAATCCCCTCTCTATCCGTTACAAATGATAATCATTCTCATTTAATTATAAAATAAGTTGCCCATGTCGAACATGGACAATATACGGAAGTTCTCATGTACGATTGTCACATAGATGATCATGAATGTCTTGAACCATGCGCTCCATGGCATAAGCAGAGTACTCGCGCCACGGATCAGAGGAAATGAGATGTAGGCGATTTCTGCGTACAACTTTCAGGTCCTGCCATGGGGCAGACGCTCGGATTCGCTCCCAATGCTGCAATGTCTTTGATTCCTGCCGTATGTTGAGAAGCAAATGATCCGCATCGAGATGTGCCAACTCTTCCAGTGTCAAACTTTGGTTATCTGCATATTGCTCTGAGCCCAGCGGCGCCTGTAAACCCAGATCTAGAAAGACATCTCGCATCCCACGTGTCGGGAATAGGAAGAAGCTATCGCCTAATAAGCTGGCAATCAACACTTTATCATTCTGAAGCTCTTCCTGCAGTCGCTCTCGTACGATCTTAATCTCGCGGTTGTAACCGTCTATCCAAGCAACTGCTTCATCTAATGCACCTACAATTTGTGCCGTGGCGTGCAGTTGTTCCTGCCAGCTTTTATCATACAGAGGTACAATATGAACAAGGGCAATTTGAGACAATCGCTCCTTCTCCTTCATTGCCAACTGGTCTGTGCTAATGATGTAATCCACCTGACTATGCTCCAGTGCTTCCACGTTCGTTTCCCAATCCTCATTAAACCGGTAGCCACTCAAGTGCAAAGGGATATCTGTGCGATATTTATTATAGTAGTAGGAACTCCATTTGGGGTGTAGGGGGGCAGCGTAAGGCATGATCTTGAGTGCAAGCAATTGTCCGAGCACCGCCACAGAATAAGCGACGATTCGTTGTCGGCGATTTTTCAAATACTCGGTCGGGGAGACACCAACTTCTTTCTTAAACATGCGGCTAAAATAAAACTCATCATTGTAACCCACTTGGTAGGCAACATCCTTCAAACGTACATCGGTTTGCAGCATCAGCTGCTTCGCCATGTTCACTCTAACTTCTGTAAGATAGTCGATGGCGGTTTTGCCGTACGTTTTTTTGAATAAACTCACGTAATATTTCGGACTAATTTCAGCCATACGTGCGAGCTGTTCAATCGTCATACTTTCTCTAAAATGGGCTTCGATATAGCTCTTCGTACGATCCATAGCGGCCCGTGAGTCGGACTTGGGATTCTGACGAATATGCGTCATCACCCAATGCATCAGTTCTAGAAATAAAGACTGTCCTCGAAATCGCTCCACAGCGCTCTCACTTCTACAGCATGCAAATAGCTGATCACACAGCTGAGTCAGTGTACCCTCGATATGGACACGCAGCTCGCCCATGAGTGGGAAATTCACCTCATCATCTGACGTATCACCCTGAATATCAAAAACAATGAGATACAACTCTGACTTCTGTCCATCACAAAAACCAACCGTTTCGCCAGGCATTAAAATATGTACAGTGTCCGGTTGCATACGAAAAGTTTCCAGATCTATTCTCAAATGGCCTTCACCATGCTTAACAACGATCATGCAGTAAGAAGAAATAAATTGCTGAGCCAAATTTCCCTCTTGAATGAATTGAGCAGTACGAAATTTAAGCCATGTATGATCAAGGCAAAGGAACGTGTCTTCATCTTTAGTCAACACTTCAGACAAGGTAGCAGGCTCCCCTCTATTTATGAAAATGAGAATCATTATCAATTTAAAATTTAGCACAAAAAGCAAAGGCCTGTCAACGATTGACAGACCTAAATGTGCTTAAAATATAGTTTGCATCTGCTCGTTCCGGACCTTTCACGTGTGCCGATGGTTTGCAGCATGTCGTTAAATAGTAGGTATTCGTGTCTTGAGCGCGGGGCAGTTCAAAGGATGAGAGCTGCCACGCCTCGCCGCCTAATAGTTTCAACCCCTCCACACCTTCCGAGATCAAGACTGAGAAGTCGGTAAGCGGCAGCGATAGCCCTTTGCCTACAGCTTTGATATAACTTTCCTTGGCCGTCCAAATCTGATAAAAACGCAGCTGCTTATCCTTATCTTGAGCGCCATTCAGCACGAAGCGATACTCATCCTCCGCAAAAAAGGATCGAGCAATCCCTTCTTCGAAGGCTTGCACGCGTTCCACATCGACGCCGACGGGATCGCTGTCCACCAGACAGACCACCCAATCCCCCGAGTGGGACACATTGAAATGGTAGTTACTCACCCCGCTGAGTCGCGGTTTACCGTAGCTATTGAGCTCGAACCTGATACTTGCATTGTCCATGTGAAGGTCCTCGATAATTCGACTACGAAGCAGCAGATCCGCCATCAATCCTCGGATCAGATCTTCTCGGTGACGAAAGCGATGCAGGCGTGCCCGCTTCTCTTCCGATATATAGGTGAGTCCTTCGGTTACCGCTTCTGGAGTTATTGACGTAATTGGTAATACATATAAACGCGCGATGGTGAACACCTCATTTATGCCACAAATATTCCATTAACCATTCACTCATTTCGATCCAATACCTGCGAATCCTCCTTTTGCAACATGCACACGTAGAAAAGCTGTGTATCCTCTGATACACAGCTTTCCTTTTTACATATAGGGTGTTTCCTCGAAACGTTGTTTCGCTTGCTGCAATTGTTCGAAGGCCAATGGGTTCTCAGAGAGCTGCTTGTTCGACCTTACAGCCTGCACCACGTGGTGCAGCAGACTTTCTGGCATATCCACATCACCGGTATTCGCTGTTAATGCAACAATCATCTTCAATTCCGGAATACCGAAGATACGTCTACCGCCTGAACCCGAAGCATAGAAAATTTCCATTTCCTTGCGACTTCCCTTATTTAAACCTTTGGCAAGTGACTTAGTCCACCAATAATAGCCGTAAGAGCCTTGCGTACCATTACTATAATTTAAAGTTACTCGCTTCATGAATGATGTGCGAATCCAAGATTGGGGAATAATTGACTTTCCTTCCCACTGTCCTTCATTCAGATACAGCAAGCCTAACTTCGCCATGTCCTCCAGTGATAAAGCCAATGCCCACGCGCCAATTGTAATGCCTCGATGATCATGATTCCATTTCACATTCGTTATGCCAAGCGGTTCGAATAACCGCGACTTCGCATATTCAAACATGGACATACCCGTTACTTTCCCTATTACTGCCGAGAGTAAATGCGCATCACCGTTCGAATAGTTAAACACAGCACCAGGCTGATGTTGGGCTGGGCGATTTAGAATATACGCTACCCAATCCGCTGCATGCATCATCTCAGTCGATGATTGTTCCTGATCATTATCCCATGAAAGTCCTGAAGTCATGCTGAGCAGATGCTTCAATTGGATCTTTGATTTTAAAGGATCATTTTCTAACTCTGGAAAAAATGTAGCCAGACGCTGTTCAATCGTCTTCAGTTTTCCCTCTGCTAAAGCAATTCCGATTAATGCTGATGTCACGCTTTTGGTAACTGATTTCATATCTTGCGGAATTCCAGGTTGAATCCCTTCTTTACAAGCATCTGCCACCCATACACCATTCCGGATAACCGCTATACTGTGCACGCCTTGATCATGGAAAACGTCAAAAGTCTTAGCTAACGTAGCTGAGTATAATCCTTGCGCCTCAGGCGTTGATGTTGGCCAGCCATGCGTGGGCCATTGAGCCGGTGGACGGGATGTTGCTTCCATACTACTTCGAGTTGGACTAATCACATTTGTTACCACAAGATCGATCCTTCCAGTTTGGTTTTCCCCTTTTTTCTTGTAATATACAGAAAAAGTGTGAAGCAAATGTGGTGTGAATCTTAAAGAAACCTTAAGATAGCTGAAAGTTTCCTGAAAATCTGTGTTGAAAACGCTCTTATGTTACAATTTGTTGAACAGTCATTTACACCGTAAATTTTGGAGGTCACCATGCGCAAATTAATCTTCTTCATCGGTCCTGCAGGTGCAGGCAAAACAACGCTAGCAAGAGCTTGGGTGCGCCGACATGGCGGAGCTTTCTTAGATATGGACACATTGCTGCGCCCCGCGGCAGAAGCGATCATGACCCTTGCTGGGCAAGATCCCAGCGATCGGGATTCGCCTTTTTATAAGCAACACTGCCGCGATTTGGGATATCGCATCACGATGGATGCGGCGCTTGAACAGCTCCTGCTTGATCAGGATGCTATCGTGATCGGGCCATTTACGAAGGAACAGGGAGACCCGCTGTGGCTGGAAGGGGAGTTGGCTCGTATCGGAGCTTCCATACAGAATGTCCGTGTTAAGGTGATTTACGCGTATTTACCGAGTGAGGATGTTTATAAGGAGCGTATTCGCTTAAGGGGCTTGGAATTGGATGTATGGAAGCTGGACAATTGGGATCAATTCCGTTCATCCCTGCAGCGCAGAGAAGTTACTTGGCGGATGGAACCGTCATCTCTCCTGTATTGGGATAATTCGGAGCCTTTATCGGATGCTAGGGAAGCTGAATTAGCTGCCTTTATCCTGGCTTGAATTGGGTGTATGGGAGCAAATGAAAGAACCCAGCAAACGCAATGGTTTGCTGGGTTCTTTGGTTGATATAATTTCTATCTTCATCTAGGTACTACTGCAGAATAGTACTTATTTCATCCATCATAAACTGTTATCTTAAATGTATAAACATTTGCCCGAAATTACCACTGAGCGAAAGGGAGGTTACTTCTTGGACATTCATAATCGATTTGAGAACTTAGAAAAGAGAGTTGTCGAGCTCGAGAAAGAACTCGCACTTCTAAAGCAAAGCAAACCAACTGAAAACAGAGTAAGTCATCCTAATCCTAATCCCACTCCCAATCGCATTCCCGTTCAAGTTCAGCCCATTGCACCACCCCAACAAGAAGCTATGAAAGAAGAGACCGACTGGGAACACCTCATTGCTAGGGTATGGCTGCCGAGAATTTTTATGTTTGTACTTCTGATCGGTATCGTATGGGGATTCAAAGCGGCGGTTGACAACGGACTCCTCACTGAGCGGATGCGCTGTGCTATTGGCTATGTCGTCGGGGGAACCTTCATAATCCTCGGGTTTAAACAACACAAGGCTAATCGTCCACTGCTGTCACAAGTGTTGTTAGGCGGTTCCATCGGATTACTAATGCTAACCACCTTTGCTTGTCATCAATTGTATGAACTCATTGGAGCGCCTATTGCGTTCACACTGAATGTGTTATGGGTCGTCTTGGGCTTATGGTTTTCACACAAATTAAAATCACAATCCTTGGCGATCATAGCAAGTGCAGCAGGTGTTCTGACACCTTTCTTATTAAATAGTAACAACCCTTCCTCCGTATTTTTCGTTAGCTACGAGACGCTGTTATTTGTAAGTTTTATGATATATGCCATACGACATACATTTGTCGGCTTATTCTATACTTCGTTCGCGCTACTCCCCTTAGCCTTGTTCCTATTTGGCCTTGGTGTACATGGGGATACAAAGGTTGCAGCAATTGGGATGTTAGTACAACAAGTAGCTTTGCTAGCGTCTATCTGTTTGAAAAGCCCCACAATGAATCATCAACTTCGATTGCTGATTCCAAGTTTCGCGTTCACCGCTATTTGGTTTAAAGTGGCCTACACAGATACGCAATTCAACGTTGTGATGATTTCCACTTGTATTGCCTATGCCTTCATTTCCTACTGGTTCAGTAGAAAAGCACACGAGAAGCTACCCTATACGATGACAGTAGCATCCTATGCTTTACTATTCTACTCGGCCAACTACTTCAGCGCTGATGCATTACCTGGTTTCCTATTAGTTGAGGGAATTATTGCGTTGTTACTTGGTTTCATTGTGAAGTCGCTATTACAAAAAATCAATGGAATCATCATCTATGTAATCGCTTTTGCAACTGCATTGGGTACAGTCACCGAGGGTATGAGCAGTATTCTGTCGGTCGACATGTTAATATGGCTGCTATTATTAGGAACCMTGGCAGGTATGATTGCAATAGTTTCACATTTCGGGGTCGGCACCAACACGAAGAACACATTAATTACGCTTAAGTATGGACTTGGATTCCTATTCTTGTGGTTCATAACGGAAGTAACCGGAACATTGACAGATGGTTTCAGTTTGAATATCCAACACTTATGTGTTTCGACGGCGTGGCTCCTTTACGCGATTAGTGTAATTGCCTACGGACTGAAGAAAGAAGTCAAACAAATCAGACTCACTGGTATCGCTTTGTTATTCCTAACTTTAATGAAGGTCATCTTGATGGATTTGCCAAATGTTTCACTGACTATTAAAGCTGTTTTGTTCATTGGTCTTGGTTTTGTCGGCCTTTTGTTATCTCGCTTCTTCTACAAGAAGACATCCAACACGTGAGTACTCCCGCCACGCATCGTCAGCCATTGAAGTCGGGGGCAAAGATGCAAAAGAGCACTAATTTTCGGGATAAATAGCTAAACTTAGCTACATTAGTGCAAAAGAGCAACCTTTATGACGTTAAGGTGCCGAAATGATGAGTACCAGCAGAAATTGTTGCCTAATTGCACGTATTTCGGAAAGAGCGATTAATTCGATGAGCAAAGATGCCCTTTTGCATCTTTCACAGCTGGCACCTGTTCCAAAAAAAATGGAAATAGAGGTTCTCCCCCCACATACGTTTCGGGGACAACCYCCTGATTTCTTGAATTATTCTCTTGCTCTGTCCGTGAGGAATGTCCCCGCTGGCAAGCCAAGTCCATTTACTAAATTGGCCTCCGTGTAATTCGCCCAGGCATAACGCGCCTTAGCTGGCTTCGTAATCTCTGGATGCCACACTTGGACGGTGTTCCCAACGATACTCGCTTCAGCGGTCAGGAAGTCGCCAACCTCAGCAGCGATTTGGAAACCGATGAGTCGATCGTTCCCCACAGGAAGTGCTAGCCCCCCATCTGTGTGATCAAAATGAAGCACAATCCGCCCACCTTCGATGTGCAGCTCACGGTACACGGGGCCTGAGCTCGTAAGCTCTCTCCCATAGACATGCTCTAACGCTGTTAAAGCGAGGCGCTGCCCCACGGTCCGCTTATCTCGTGGATGAATGTCATCGCGTTCCCCGCAATCTAATGTGACGGCCATGCCCGTATGCGGGACGCGCTCATTCACGATCGCTTGGGACTCGCGAAGCAGCGGCCACGATTCACCGTCTGCTTTACCATCCGCACAGTAGGATGTCAATTGGACGAAGTGGAAAGGGAGATTGTCATTGTGCCAGAGTGAACGCCAATTATGGATAAGTCCTGATAGCAGTTTATCGTACAGCTCAGCATGGCCTGCATCGCTTTCTCCCTGATAGAACAGAAACCCCTTTACCCCATAGGGAACTACCTTGAGCAGCATCGTTTCGTAGAGACCGCTTGGTCTCATGAAGCTATGCGGACTCATTGGAGGCGGCCATGGATAGCCGCCGAGCTACTCATCACTTGCACCAGCAGCTTTACGTAATTCATAGTCTGCCGTTGATTGATCATAGGCTTGACGGATTATTGCGAAGGCATCCCAGTCGAAATCCTTCACTTGTTCTTGGAAGGAATCTATATACACCTGCAGCTCTGGTTGCTGGTTAATGGTGGCCTCACTCACCCAGCTCGATGCCGAGGTGCCTCCCCAATAGCAGCCGATTATGCCAATTGGTACGCCTTCTGAAGCCTGAATATGCTGGGCAAAATGATAAGCAACCGCTGAAAAATCAGGGACATTTTCAGGAGCAGCCTTTTTCCACGTTGCGATCATGGGCGTTACTTCGGATGAATCCTCCCACTCTAATCGAGGAACTTCGAAGTGACGAATCAGAGGGAAATTCGCTTCCGCGATGTCCGTCTCCGCGTGACTCGTATCTCGCACCTTCCACTCCATGTTGGATTGTCCGCCAGCTAGCCACACATCGCCAAAATAGACATCTTGAACGGTTGCAAGTTGTTGTCCCTCGGAGCTGACGGTTAAAATATGCGGGCCTCCCGCTTCGGATGCTGGCAGCATCGCCTGCCACTTGCCCTCTGCGCAGACGGTTTGAACCTGTTGTCCTTGGCACTCCAAGGTTAGCTGCATCCCATCCGGGCCTGTCCCCCAGACGGGGTTYTCTTGATTTCGCTGCAAAATCACTCCTTCGGAGAAAATTGCATGCAGTTGAAAGCGATTACTCATTTTCACACCTCGTTATCTAAACTTGGTATATAATGGATTAATCCTCTATCTCATGATACACTATTTCTTTGACGAAGAACGTCCTTTTTGCCGAGTAGGCGGAGGGCGTTTTTTTGTTTTTCTAACAACGATTTCTCCAGCATACAACAAACACTCACAATCAAGTTGTTTAAATAACCTACAGGTTATACAATAGAAATAAATATGCCTACAAAGTTGAGGTTTCCCCTATGCAAATTGAGGTTTCATCCAAAAATATGCCCTTCCTGGAATGCTTCTCATCGGAAACTCGCGTGAAGATGATTGAACTGCTTGGCGAAGCGCCATTAAATATTAAACAGCTGTCCCAGCGACTAGAGATTTCGTCAGCGATCGTGACGAAGCATATTCAGAAACTGGAGCAAGCTGGCATTGTGCGGTCGGAGAACGTGACCGGTGTACGAGGCACGCAAAAGATTTGCTACCTGCAGCTTGAACAAGCCACACTTCAGTTTAAGTCGAAGAAGCCTTATGAGCATCCGACAACGACGGTTGCGATTCCCATCGGTCAGTACGCCTCCTTCGACGTGAACCCGACGTGTGGCTTGGCGTCACCGACGCAGCTGATTGGCGTGCTCGATGATCCGCGGTATTTTGCGGATCCGCAGCATGTACAAGCAGGCATTCTTTGGTTCGGCAGCGGTTACGTGGAGTACCGTATCCCGAATTTTTTCCACAGCAACCAGAAGCTTCGTTCGTTGGAAATTTCATTTGAAATCTGCTCGGAAGCTCCTGGCTTTAACGAAAATTGGCCTTCGGATATTTCGTTTTCGATCAACGATAAGCCACTCGGACAGTGGACCTGCCCTGGTGATTTCGGCAAACACAGAGGGGTACTCTCCCCCGACTGGTGGGGAAATGGCAACACACAGCATGGTCTGCTGAAAATCATTACCGTGAATCCCCAGGGTTCCTTTCTAGATGGCACACAAATCTCAGCGACGACCATACACGACCTGAATATCGTATTCTCCCAAGATATTCATTTCCGTATTGCCTCCTTAGAAACGTCCACGAATTGTGGTGGTGTTACGCTATTCGGCAAACAATTCGGCAACTATGCTCAAGACATCATCGTGACGATGCAAGAAGATAAATAGCAAACTAAATAACCCTATTCCCCCACCTCAAAAAGAGGGAGGAATAGGGTTATTTTGAGCTCTATTTTAAACATTGGCATAAGAAAATTGTAAGTCATCCTGAATCGGAAGATAATGATGCTCCGTTTCCAAAATCGCATCTACCGTGCGAAGCACATCAGGTTGACGATGACTCATTTGTGCATTCTTTTTCAGCTTGAGCAGTACAGATTGATTCGCGATGACCTCTAACAACTGCCTTTTCATCTCGGCTGCGTTCTTCACTTCGACAGCTGCTCCGATTCCAACGAGATAGGCAGCATTCGCCTGCTCTTGGCCTGGAATTGGCTTGTACAGCATCATCGGCAAATCCAGCGCAAGCGCTTCGGATACGGTGAGCCCGCCTGGCTTCGTCACGATCAGATCAGATAGTGCCATCAGCTCGTGCACATGATCGACGAACCCTGTCACCATCACATGATGGTGCGTATTCGAGCCGCCCAACTCTTCTTCCAAATGCTGTTTCAGCTTCTCATTGCGACCACAGACGAACACAAACTGCACGGGAGTCTTCAGATCATCCGACTGCAGCACCGATTTAAACGACTTCCCGATCAGCCCATGGCCCCCGCCCATCACAAGGACAGTTGGCATGTCGCGGTGCAAGCCATATTTATCACGAAGCTCCTCACGATTGTAGGTTTGTGTGAATGGCATGCGAAGCGGTATCCCTGTCACAACGATACGTTGTTCAGGAATCGCATACCGCAGGAGCGCCTGTTTCACATGCTCGGCCCCAACCAGATACTTATCCGTCCCCGGATGAATCCAGTAGCTGTGATCGGTGTAATCGGTGATGACCGTCACGGTCGGCACGATCGTAAGGCCGTTACATTTTAGATAAGACATCGCTGCCGCAGCACCTGGGAACGTACACACGACTTCCGTGGGTGCTTCCTCTTCTAACAAATCCAGCATCCGTTCGGTGCTGAATGACTTCATTCTTTTGAACAAATGGGATAACGCGGTATCATGTCTGGTCTTGTGATATAGAAAACCGTATACGGAGGGCAAGCTTTTTACCCATTGCATATAACAGTATTTACCGAACCCATGCAGATACGGATGCGTCCACGCCAAATAATCGACGACCTTCACTTCCATATCCGGTCTGTACATACGTACCGCTTCAAGAATAGCTTGTGCTGCTTTATTGTGCCCATCGCCAAGACTGCCCGTCAGTATCAAAAGCTTTCCTTTGCTTCTCATTGCTTCAGTCCCCTTTCGAGCTTATCCTGCCGCGCACTAGCAGCGGTCGATCCTGTTAACCACGTTCTTCTACTTCTCTCCACTAGATAGACGACTCCTTCTGCCACTAGCACTGCACCCACGATATCCATTAACACATGCTGCTTAACGAATAATGTTGAAACGATAATGAGAATCGCCATGCTCGTTACAATGATTGTGTGCGACATTGCAATTCGTTTGGATCGGAGATAGGCTCTCATCATGAGGTATGCTGTTAACACGTGTGTACTGGGAAAACAGTTAAACGGTTCATCCGAGCGATACACCCACTGGACCGTCCGCAGCAGCCAATCACTGCCTTCAATGTTCGGTCGCGGCACTGTCGTCTGATATATAGCATAGACGCTATAACACAAAAGCAAACCTATGATAAATTCCACGAGTGTCTGGATATAATTCGAGCGATCTCGATACGCTAAATATAGGAATCCTACGGCAAGAAAGACATACCAGGATAAATAAGGAACGACGAAGCCTTTGATAAAAGGGATCTGTCGATCGAGATCCGTCATTAAACTGTACGCTGTACCGTTATCTTGATTTAAATGTATATAAATGAGCCCTACTAACGGGATCAAAAGTAGTCCGCTGCACGCAAGCAAATAGGACACCCAAGCTTTTGTTCTCATGCCAAATCCTCGCTCTCCTCTACGTTATCTCTATCATAAAGGAGTATAGCCATTTGCTAAACGCACCAAGGTACTGTCTTTCTTTAGCCAAAAGTCGTGAAAAAACCTAGACCAAAGGCGGAGTTGTCCACATCCTTTGGTGCATATAAGATGAAGGTTGATGACGCCAATGCGTTGTCTGCTTAGCAGATGTCGGCACAAATGTTACTGTTACAATATGATTACAGAAATATTACAACATAATACAGCATACCAAATCATACGCGGAAAAGCATCTTCTAGCATCTCTGTGTGAAGCATGTCATTATGGTTTGTAATGAGGACTAGCGGTTTCACGTCCAAAAGGCTATCACACTCTCGACCTGTGGATAACATTTTCTGTGGATATGTGTATAAGATATTGAAAAGATTATGCACAGCTTGCTTTGTGGACATGTTGATATTGTGGATATTTTTGGGGATAAGTATGTATTGGGTGGATTTCCATGGCAAATTTGAGGGCAAAAAGAGGGAGGAAGGCGCTGGATGGAGCGAGAAGAGTGACGGTAGAAGGTAGGCTGGCGGGAAAGGACGACTGAGGGTAGAACAAAATGCTGGTGGCAGAGTAGATAGAACTTGCAGGATAGTGGCATGTGTTGGTCGAGTGGCGTTGGTGGTTGGTGGTTGATGACTTGTGCATGGTTGTATGCGGTTCGTGGCATGTGGATAGCTGAGTGTAGATTGTTGCGTGTAGATGCTGACATGTAGGTGGTCGAGTAGCGTTGGTGGTGTTTAGATACTCGCCCCCAGGCCAACTAACTGGATTTTCTCCAGCTAATTTCAGGGTTTTTCACTAAAATCGAGCATTAGATGGAAAATCTCCATTTAAATCTGACCTTTCGCGGCAAAAGAGGGAGATTGCGTCAAATTAGCTGTAGGAAATCCATTTAAATTGTGTTTCGATCAATTTACGCCGAAAATAGATGGAGGAAATCCATCTAAATCTGCCACTGCTGCCACTGCCGCACTGCCGTCACTGCCCCCCTCCCTCCGCAGCAACCATCAGCGTCAACCGACGCATCCAACAGCCGCGGACAAGCCTTATTTTAAAAACTGATCCGTTGATCCCGTCGCCACAAATTCACTTAGCTTCAGCAGTTTCTTCTTCCCCCTGTTGCCTTTTATCGTGTGTGAAGTGGGCTTCTCAGCCTTCGGATCGTCAACGATTCGTTTGACGTAATCACCTGTAAGCAGGTTATATTCTTCTTCGTCACCTGTCGTTTCGGTCATCGTCCCCGAATAGAAGGATCCCACCGTGGCACCGATCAGGTACCAGTCTTCGTCTTGAAATCTGAATCGGTAGTTCCCGTACCATCTGTCGTTACTTCCCCCATAGAAACTCACGATAAGGGAGCCTCTATCGATAGAAATGCCCGCTAGTGGATCGCCCCATACTCCGCCTTCATCGGCTTTCAGGATCGCCTTATCCGCCATGATCGATCGTGTGTAGGTGCCCTCCTTATTCCCAAAAG
The DNA here is from genome assembly GCF_052115445.1 of Paenibacillus sp. 2RAB27. Taxonomy (NCBI): domain Bacteria; kingdom Bacillati; phylum Bacillota; class Bacilli; order Caryophanales; family Paenibacillaceae; genus Paenibacillus; species Paenibacillus sp. 2RAB27. Next base: position 27,663 of record NZ_JBFRGR010000010.1, on the reverse strand, counting down.
CAATCAAAAGCGCCMTTTCAGGTGCTTGGTCTTCTCCGCTATCCAGCTTTTCTATGACCATGGCTACGTCTTGGTTACCGTCTTTGTTCAAGTCACCTTCCACACGTACAGGGACACTTTGACGGACAAGCTGCTGCCAACCTTTGGGCATAAGGACTGACGGATTTTTAGCCTCGCTCACCTTGGGGGCAACTTCTCCCTTTTTCAGAGGAATAGAAGCCGTCGGCTCTTCTGGCACAGCGCTCGAAACAACCGTTGCAAGCTCATCTGCTTGGCACGCGGACAACCCGATCATGAATGCGAATACCATGAAATAATACGTGATTTTCAACCGCACCCCCTCCTTTCGACTCATCACTTAAACCGTATCTTATTATTCACGAAATGTGCGAAATCCTATCACTAACCCAACGACAACGAAAAGGAGTCCTAGTAAAGCTGTTCCATACGGGTACGCCAACGGGAAAATAAGAGATGGCCAGCCGAGCAAAATGTCACTCTGATATCCCACGGCAGAAGGTGAAGTTGACGTCAGATTGATCATATTCACCCTTTGTGGAACCTCACCCAGCTCATCAAATGTGAATCGATCTTCTTCAACCTGACCATCACTATCGACACTTAGAATGCGCCATGACAAGTTTTTATCCGGGGTAAACGCTGTTCCAGAGATTCGTTGAATAACCACGAACTTCTCAATTCCATTCTCCTCGACGGTCAAGACCCCAAAGTATCCATGGTACCGATTATCATCCAAGAAATTCGGCCTCACCAGGACAGGCCCCTCTACAGACCAATCCTTGTGATTGATTGTCATTTTTAAATTCGCTTGTTCACGACTGGATTCATTAAATACGCCCGATTGGAATTGATCTGCAATTTCAATCGTCTGCCCCTCCCACTTGTATACTCTAGTGTAGGTAAGCCGCGTCGCGTCGTCGCGTCGATTCATGTCCGTATACGCTGCGATTGTATGAATAGCTTTGCTGTCGTTGCCAACAGCTATATAATTCTCAACTGAAATACGATCTACTGGAATGGGTGCGCCTCTCCCGAGAATCTCCACTTTACCTAATTCCATGAAATTCACATAGATATGATCAAAAGTAAAGTCACGGTTAACACGGCTTCCGATAATCATCTCTTGCCCCATCAAGAGCAATGGCTGTGCCGAGAGCAACAGGAGCATTGTACCAATAAGTAACGGGATTAACCTTCTAAATTTCATGAGTTCGCCTCCCAACTTCAAGAAAGTCTATTCATCACACCTTTTCCACTATGTTACACCGATTTCAGAAACTTTTTGCCCCTACTTTACGTCTAATATTTGAAATATTTACCACAATTGGTGATGGGAAGTGGTTGCGAAATGAATTGGCGAGCAAGTTGGATGGTAACTTTGTTAGTGGTAACACTTACGGGACTGTTAGGTAAACCTGCAGAAACCTCGGCGGAATTCATGGCTCAGGGGCCCTATCCCCCAGATGGTTTACGTATTCCTGGATCGATAGCGCTACTGTCGGATACAGCTTACTATCCTGCAGCAGATACACCTGCCGATCAGCCCGAGGGATGGTTTTCTCCGCAAAACGTCAATGTCATCGAGACGAATGGCGCTTGGTCTATTGGCGCAGCTAACTGGAAAATTGAGACAATGTTCGGCCCTCGTTGGATTCGTCCAAATCCATGGGAGATTGATATCGCTCCACCCGATCACATTTTGCTAACCTCGGACACACCTCTTTATAGCAAAATGAGCGAACGAGGCGGTTCGGTAGCAGCCCTCGCACCTCAAGAAGTGAAGGTCGTCAGTGCGGAGAAGCAGTGGTTCTACACGAATGACACGTCCAGTAAAGCCTGGATTCAGATTCATACGTCATGGATGGGAGACTTGTGGGCGCACATCCCCGTGAAGCAAATAGGCACCGTTCAAGACGTCAGCAAGCCCGTCTATTATCCAGGTATCTACGGCAGTAAGGAGCTGTTGCCCCTTTTACAATTAGCGCAGACTTCGATGGAAACCGCATCTGCTAGGGAAACACGAATCATCCAAGAGTATACAACGATTTATGACCGTTACTTCTTGGTTGAAACCGAGGTGGGTCCTCTGTGGACTTCGCAAGCAGGTGTGACCATCGTCCCTACCGATGAAACATTAAACCTGACTACGGAGATTCCACTATTCACTGACCCAGCAAACAAAGAAACTGCCGTCGTCACAGGGGAGAAGGTTACTGCCTTCGAGAAAATCACCCAGCCGTTATGGACTGGTAGAGGTCCTTATGAGATTTGGCATTTCTCAACTTGGTACCATGTACACACGTCCAAAGGAACAGGATGGATTAATCTCTTATACGGGGAGCCCGCGKACGCGGTGAACGTTCATTGGAAGGTATCCATTCATGGTGACCGTGAGTTAATGCGTTATCCTGATGTGTACTATACATCTTCTGTCCTTTTGCTGCGAAATCAGGATGTGGAGGTTTCCGCGGTATGGAGTCTGCCAAACGGCGCCACCTGGCTCAAGGCCAGTAAGGAAGGACATACCGGGTGGATCCCTTTACAACCCTGGAACCAAGACAGATTCTGGGACCTCGATACGGGTACTGAACTACAGATTGAAACCCAATATCCACAACAGGTTATTCTTAAGCTTGATAGCCAAGGCGTTCTAAAGTGGAACGAGAATGTTGACGCAGGCTATGTAAAAAAAGGCGTGGATGTCCTGAAGCTGAAGGTTCTAGCTGAGCAGTTGGGATACCAGCAAGCGGATGTGGAAGATCCGAACGGTGCCGTTCGTTATTCGAAAGGCGACTATGCCTTCGTTCTACACAAAGGGGAACAACGTGCTGATATCTACTGGAAAAATAGTTTAACCAAATCCGTTGCCCTTAGCAGCATCCCCCAGCAACAAGAAGGTGAGTGGTACTTGGAACAGACGGATGTGAAGTTATTATTCGGACTTTCCCCCATTCCTTGGTATGAGGGGCACGCTTACTATGAAGGAGGCTACAAAGTCGAACTCGGTAAGCTCCCTGACAAGTTAGCAGGAACAACCGCTAGACTGCATGCTTTCCTTTACGATACGCAGGTACAATGGACTCAGAAAAATCTCAAAGACGCCATCCAGCCACGGCTATCTTTGGAGGAAAATAATGATCTAGGCGGCAAGGATGCCTTATCATCGATCGCGGTTGCACCCGCCAGTAAGGCCGTTTCCGCTGACACGGTCACGCCATTGTTCCAACTGAATACTTCAAGAACCCTGACTTCTGGCCCTCACGACGTGAACATCGTTCTTCGAGTAGGTGAGCGAATCGTGTGGATGCAGACTTGGCATGTGGTAATGGAGTAGTTGATTGACAGGAATATACGAAAAAAGAAGCCTTGGAAGAGGCTTCTTCTTTTTGACTTCCTATCTGCTTAACTCCCTCTAATTCCCTGTCACTTCGTCCAATCTGCCTTCAAATGATTCCACAGATCTCTCTTGCCCATACAACTCATTCAGATGGGTGAGATGCGACATTCCCCAATCATTCATCGCCTGTAGGACCGTAGACATTCCTTTGCCGTGTTCGGTGATGGAATATTCGACTTTGGGAGGAATTTGGTGATAGATCTTTCGATGAACAATATCGTGATACTCTAGCTCTCTTAATTGTTGGGTTAGCATTTTTTTCGTTATATCGGGAATCGCTTTTTGAAGTTCGCTAAATCTCATCGTGCCATTCGAGAAAAGGTGAAACAAAACGATGGGCTTCCATTTGCCTACAAGAATCTCTAGGACAGTTTCAAATTTACAATGGGGTTCCTCCATATTGATTTCCTCCTCAATTTACTTAGGTATCTTTTTGTATACTAGGTTTATTTTGAGTAACTACTTCTCAGTATCGCTCCTAGGGATTATTATACGACTATACACTTACTTAATTCAAGGAGGTAATTTTATTTTATGAATATCGCATTGTGGATCGCACAGGGAATTTTAGCATTAGCATTTATTATGGCAGGTTCAATGAAATCTTTTCAGTATGAGAAAGCCAAAGCCGGTATGCCTTGGGTCAAAGAGTCATCAAAAGGCCTGGTAACTTTCATCGGGGTATCMGAACTACTTGGAGGATTAGGATTAATTGTCCCTTATGCGACAGGAATCGCACCTATTTTGACGCCAATTGCCGCTATTGCACTATGTTTAATCATGGTACTCGCAGCCGTATTCCACGCGAAAAGAAAAGAAAACTCAGGGATCGGGATGAACATCATTTTCTTGGCGATATTACTATTTGTAGCAATCGGACGTTGGTAAGTTGCATACAGATTAACACAATGACGAGTAGGAGGTCCAACTATGCTTTCCCCTGTCTTCTTGCCTCAYGGCTCACCCTATACCATTTTTGAAAAATCCGAATTCACGGCGTTCCTGAACCGCTTTGGCCAGGAGAATCGCCCGAAAGCCATCGTCATCTTCTCAGCCCACTTCGAAAGTGAAATTACGACCATTGCCGCGACTGACGATGTTCATGACATGGAATATGATTATTACGGGTTTCCTCCGTCTTATTACCAAGTTCAATATCCCGCGAGGGGCTCAACAATTGTTGCTTCCATGGTGGAAGCGCGTCTGCGCCGAAATAACATTCCGGTTCAAATGAAATATCGCGGCATAGACCACGGCGTCTTCCCTATAATGATGCACGCTTATCCGGAAGCCGATATTCCTATCGTTCCCGTTTCGGTCAACCCCTTCTTGCCTGCGAGACAGCAGATTGCGATCGGTGAAGCACTGCAAGGACTTGAGCAAGATGGCATTCTCATCATCGGAAGCGGTTTTTTGACGCATAACTTTAATGAAATTGACCGTGACAAGGATGCTCCACCACGCTCATGGGCCGTGCAATTCAGAGATTGGATTCGGGAAAAGGTGCTCGCTAGAGATATCGAGTCCTTAAGTAAATACGAAACGTTGGCACCGCATGCAGCAATAGGTGTCCCACGTGCTGAGCATTTCGTGCCTCTGCTCATTGCACTTGGCAGCGGAAGCCCGGGTCGCGACATCCGTGTGCTGCACGACACCATCGAGCATGGTTCATTAAGCACACTTTCCTTTAAATTTTAATTGAAAAAGGAGGCATTCGCCGCCAATTTTGATATTTGTGCGCTAGCGCGCGACGGCCGACGGGGCCGCTTACCTTGCGCACAATATTTGTGCGCTAGCGCGCGACGGCCGACGGGGCCGCTTTCCTTGCGCACAATATTTGTGCGCTAGCGCGCGACGGCAGACGGGGCTGCTTACCTTGCGCACAATATTTGTGCGCTAGCGCGTGACGGCCGACGGGGCTGCTTACCTTGCGCACAATATTTGTGCGCTAGCGCGTGACGGGCGAAGAACCTGCAAAATCGCTACACTTAGAAGGGAATCCTGCTCTTTGAATTTTATACTTTCTATTATTTGTAAAAAAAAGACACTTCTATTAGAAGTGTCTTTTTCATTGCAAGATTCATATGATTATTGAGCTTGTACGATCTCTCTACCCTTATATGAACCGCAGTTTTTGCAAACATGATGCGCTTTTTTAAGTTCAGCACATTGTTCACACTTCACCATTCCTGGCACAGCCAGTTTAAAGTGAGTACGGCGCTTATCGCGACGTGTTTTGGACGTTCTCCGTTGAGGAACTGCCATAGTCAAAACACCTCCAGTTACTTTTCTACTTTAACTAAACAACAAGAGATATCATAGCCTTCTCGAAGCCGTTTGTCAATGCTAGAACCCACCTTTGAGCTGACTACTGTCGAATAATTACGATTGGCGTCTTGCCCTAATCATCAGCAAACCTGCCCCAATAACTAGGATTACGGCCACTTGCACGAATTCTAGTAGATGATACCGAACCAATCGATGATAAATCGCTTCGAGCAAAGCCCATTTATTCGTATACGCCATCGTATCCATCTTGTCTTTTAAACTAACATTCTCAATCGGATCCACGCCTTGCCCCATCTTACTCAGTYCTGAAGTAGCATCCGTAAGCTTCTTCGTTAAGGAACAAGAACTTGTTTGCAGCATATTCTCCTTATAATCATAGTCATAGGCAAAAACAAGATAGGTTTCTCCCAACCCAAACGTATAGCCACACGAAGGTTCACCCAAGTTGGTAAGGACAATGGCCTGCGTCTGATTCATCCCTTTCCACGATTTCTCTACATCGAAATGAACGGCGATTTTATGATCGAGAATGCCATTAATATCTAGTACCTTTGGTTCGATGGCAAGTACTTTGCCTGAAAATACAGCCTTAGATTGTTCCACAGCCTTTATTAGATCTGGTTGCAGCGCGCAGCTACAAGCATAGCTTTTACTCGGCAATACTAAGCTTATAAAAATTAGTATGAATACAACAGAGAGAGCCATCACCAATCTATTCACAAGCGTCGTCCTTCCATTGGAAATCTCCTAAACTAACAGACGTGGATTTCCAAATAATGTTTCACTCGTAGGACGAAGACACACAAAAAATCCTCCTACCCCGAAGGGCAGCAGGATTACTGTTACTTTTTAACGGCTGAAATCAATAGGAAGATGGGACGGCGCGTTTCGTCTTTCATATCGGGATACTTCTCCAATGCTTCTTGCGTTGGTTGCGGCTCAGCGATCTTCGTAATAAGGAATCCCGCTTCAATTAACGCGTTCATATAGGAAGCGATCGTTCGATGATATTTGACTACATCATGATCTAAAAACCTCGCTACCCGCTGACCCTCCTCCTGATAGTCGTCGACAGGCCAGTGCATACGCTCGCCTCCGGGACCGTAATGCCAGTCTTGCGCAGCACGTGCGGTAAAGATCGGATGCTCCACAGAGAGTACGAAGGTGCCTCCAGCGGCCAGACAGTGCTGCACCTTACGGCAAACCGCATCAAATTGCTCAACATAGTGAAGAGCCAATGAGGAGATGACAACGTCAAACTCGCCAACCGCAAAGTCGATGTCTTCAATCGCCAATCGCTGATACGTGATACCCGAATCGCTATGATTCGCGCTGGCGTATGCCAGCATTTTCTCCGAGAGATCCACACCAACAACGGAAGCAGCCCCTTGCTCACGAGCATACTTGCAATGCCAACCGTAACCGCACCCGAGGTCAAGAACACGTTTTCCTTCCAGTGTGGGCAGCATCGTACGAAGTACAGGCCATTCCCCAGCTGCGTTGAGGCCGCCAATGGAACGAGGCATCTCGCTATATTTTTCATAAAATCCAAGCTCATCGTATTTATTCTGTTTCATGGCATCCAGAACTCCTCATTTGAATTTATGGTATGATTTATAGGTCAGAATCCATTTAGCTCTATGAACTAGTTTACAATACAATAAGTTTAAAACTCAAAGAATGACCAGAAGTGGGTGAATTCCGTTGTTTAAAATCTTACTTATCGAAGATGATGCCACCTTGTTCGCAGAGATCAAAGAGCGCTTGGCCCAATGGTCCTACGAAGTGAATGGCATCGCTGATTTCAATAAAGTACTTGAGACATTTATTGCATTGAAACCCGATTTAGTCGTCATTGATATTCAACTGCCGAAATTCGATGGGTTTCATTGGTGCCGCATGATTCGGACGCATTCCAATGTGCCGATCGTCTTCCTCTCTTCACGCGACCATCCTACAGATATGGTGATGTCCATGCAGCTTGGAGCGGATGACTTTATCCAAAAGCCCTTTCATTTTGACGTGCTGATCGCAAAAATCCATGCCATACTCCGCCGCGTCTACAACTACAATACGGAGCAAATTAAGCTCAAAACATGGTGCGGCGCTACGATCGATTTTGAGAAAAATATCGTTAGTCATGCTTCCGGATCCATTGAACTAACGAAGAATGAAATCTACATATTGAAGCTCCTCATCGAGCATAAAAATACGATTGTCAGCCGGGAAGATATCATCAATAGCTTATGGAATGACCAGCGTTTTGTAAGTGATAATACCTTGACGGTGAATGTGAATCGGCTCAGAAAGAAGCTGGATGAGCTGGATTTAGGACGTTTTATCGAGACAAAGGTCGGGCAAGGCTACATCGCGACGGAAGAGACAGCCCATTATGATTAAAACGTATCTCAGAGAGCGAATAAGTTGGCTTGGGATGTTCCTTTTCGGTCAAATCCTCCTGCTCCTTATCGCCTATCTCGACCACTCGATTCCATTCCGATCCGTTCTGTATATTGTTTTCTTATCCACAATACTGTTCATCATCTTCTTGATCATTCGCTATCACAAGGAGACGGCCTTTATTAAGCGATTAAATGACTGGGAAACCAGCCTTGATGTATCCGGGTTCGCTGACGCAGCAAGTCCATTTGAGAAGATCATGGAAGCTGCCTTAGTCAATCAGACCGAGCAGTTACATCAGACTGCCTCGCGGCAGCAAATCGCGCTGGAACAAGAGAAAGACGAACTGCTATCTTGGATCCATGAAGTGAAGACGCCTCTCACCGCCATGCATTTGATGATTGGACGTTTGGGTAACGATAGGGCGAAGGCCTCCATCACCTTTGAATGGCTGCGTATTCATCATCTTCTGGACCAGCAGCTTCACCAGTTGCGACTTCCCTCGATTGACAATGATCTCTACATTGAAAAGGTACAGATCGAAGATCTCCTCTATTCGGAGATTAAATCCCTGCAATCTTGGTGTATTCAAAAAGGCATGGGGTTTGACGTTCTTTTGGACGCCACTCAAGTCCTGAGTGATGCCAAATGGCTCGCTTTCATCCTGCGTCAGCTCTTGACGAATGCTGTGAAATATAGTGACAGCTTCTCACCCGATATTATCGTGAGGAGTTTCATCGTACAGGAGCGTACCGTCCTCGAAGTAACGGACTTTGGACGCGGCATTGATGCCAAGGATCTTCCCCGTATCTTCGATAAGGGCTTTACCTCCACGACTTGGCATCAGGACAGCGCCGCGACGGGCATGGGCTTATATCTAGCCCGTAAAGCAGCTGACAAACTGCACGTCCAGATCACTGTGCATTCCGAGGTTGGCGTTGGAACGACGTTCACGCTCGCTTTCCCACAGCCCAACGAACTCGTGCGAATAACAGGCATGTGACAATAATGTCACATGCTTTTCTACTTTGTTCGTCCAATCGAAGGATAAATGCGGCCTAGCTTTTTATAATAAAGCTAATCGTATAAAGGAGTGTGTCATTCATGTCTATCTTACAAGCCGTTAAAATTCATAAAAGCTTCGGCAATAAACATAACAAACAAGAGGTACTTCGTGGCCTTGATATCTCGATCGAAAAAGGGGAGTTCGTCAGCATCATGGGCCCTTCAGGCTCTGGGAAAACAACCCTGCTCAACGTGCTTTCCTCCATCGACAAAGTAAGTCATGGTTCCATTCAGATTAATAAGGCAGAAACGACGACCATGAAGGAAAAGCAATTAGCTGAGTTTCGGAAGAATCATCTCGGCTTTATTTTCCAGGATTATAATTTGCTGGATACCTTGACTGTGAAAGAAAATATCCTGCTTCCCTTATCGATAACGAAGATGTCCAAGGTTGAAGCTAATCACAAGTTTCATGACCTTGCGACTGAGCTCGGCATTTATGAGTTGAAGGATAAGTATCCGAACGAAATATCCGGTGGGCAGAAACAGCGAACGTCCGCTGCTAGAGCGTTTATTCATGATCCTGATATTATTTTCGCAGATGAACCAACGGGTGCACTCGATTCCAAATCTGCCTCTGATTTGCTTAATAAACTCAGTGAGATGAATGTAAGTCGCCAAGCGAGCATTGTGATGGTCACACATGACCCGGTCGCCGCCAGCTACAGCAGCAGAGTGATCTTCATTAAAGATGGGCAGATTTACTCCCAAATCTATAAAGGGCAAGAAACGAGACAAGCCTTCTTTCAAGACATTATGAAGACCCAAGGTGTCCTGGGCGGTGTGCACAATGAGTATTAATCAGCTCATCCTCCAAAATTTGAAGGCTAATATCAAGCATTACTACTTGTACGTGTTGGCCCTCATGTTTAGCGTTGCGCTCTATTTCGCTTTTGTCACGTTGCAGTATGACCCTGCTTTAGATGCGACCAAGGGGAGCATTAAAGGCGCAGCTGCGCTGAAGTCTGCCTCGGTCCTGCTTATCGCCATTGTTGCTATCTTCAATCTCTATGCGAATAATATTTTTGTGAAAAGACGCAGTAAAGAAATCGGTCTTCTACAACTTATCGGCATGACGAAGGGGAAAATCTTCCGCATCTTAAGCACCGAGAATTTCATCCTATACTTCGGATCGCTTGTCGTTGGGACGTTTATCGGATTCTCCGTGTCTAAGCTCATTCTGATGGTACTATTACAAATCACAGGGGTTAAGGCTAACGCAACGCTCCACTTTTCGGTCCAAGCGTTTATCCAAACCATTGTTGTTTTCAGCGCCGTTTACTTGTTAATTCTATTGGTCAATTATTTGTTCATTCAAAGGCAGACGATTCTTTCGTTGTTCCATGTCGCTACCTCGACTCAAGCCAAAGTGAAACAAATGTCGAAACCGGAAGCATTCCTTGGATTCATTGGGCTATGTCTCGTTTTGTTAGGCTACTATGTATCCTCAAAGTTATTTTCCGGAAGCATTATGACAGCACCTGCATTATTGAGCAGCATGCTTTTCATTCTTGCCTCCGTGATCATCGGTACTTATCTTTTCTACAAAGGGTCTGTCCGCTTGATTTTGAATGGGATCCGTAAAAGGAAGAATGGCTACTTGAACGTGCAAGAGGTGCTTTCCCTCGCTTCCATCATGTACCGGATGAAATCCAATGCGTTGTTGTTGATGGTGATCACGACGGTATCTGCCTTAGCGATTGGGTTGCTCTCCTTGAGCTATATTACGTACTATTCGGTTGAAAAAACAGCCGAAAGGAACCTTCCTGCTCACTTTGCCGTGACAGAACGGCAACATGCTGAGCGCTTTACGGAAGCCTTAGACGCGGGCGGTATTAAACATCGCGAGAGAACGATTGAGGTTATTCAAATTAAAGCTAATCTTAGCCAAGTGTTGGATATGAAAAATGAACTTTATATGAGCCTAGATGCCGGTCAGATGGCCGTTATCAGCGATGCCGCTACAGAATCAATCGATGTGACTGCGGACCAAACCTTTTTTACAGGCGCTAACGATGAAATGCAGAAATTTCTTCAATTCAAACAGAACGGTCTAGTCCAACTAAGCACCCAGAACACCGTCATCCCGCTAAAGTATAGCGGCATCGAGGAACAATCCTACATTTCGAGGCGCTTCTCGATGGGCAACCTGCCTGTTGCCGTCGTAGACGATTCCGTCTTTCAGCGTCTCAAGCAAGATCTCGACCCTAAAATTCAAGGGAAATCATCGCTATATATCGGTATTGATATCGTGAATGAGAAGGAACGCGAGAAAGCTAATCAACTTTTTCATGAAGTCGAATCTGATGAGCAAGCTTCCCGTGAATCTCGCCAAGACATGGCTAGCGAAGCGAAAAACCGAATGGGTTTGATCATGTTCATCGTCGGTTTCCTCGGACTCACCTTCCTGATCACGTCGGGCTGCATTCTTTACTTCAAGCAAATGGATGAGAGCGAAGACGAGAAGTCCTCGTATACGATTCTACGAAAGCTTGGTTTTACACAAGCCGATCTACTCAATGGCATTAAGGTTAAACAGCTATTCAATTTTGGCATTCCCTTGGTTGTTGGGCTGGTTCACAGTTACTTCGCCATCCAATCGGGATGGTTCTTATTTGGAACGGAGCTGTGGACACCGATGATGATCGTGATGGGGCTGTACACGGCACTCTACTCTGTGTTCGGGGTGCTGTCTGTGCAGCATTATCGGAAGGTGATTAAGAGGGCGTTGTAAGGCAGGTTTAGCATCGTTGATATACAGATAAAGAGGCTGTCTCAAAGGTCATTAGACCTTTTGGGACAGCCTCCTTATTCGTTCTTTTTAAAATTCTTCCTGTTCATCGCCTAGCACTCTAGCATTTAATTTCGAGGCAATCGATTTTATTTTGGGTAGATATGGAGAGTCCTCCGCATCACCGTATGGGGGATAAGGCAATGAGATCAAGCCATTTGAGTATCGAAACATCACATCATGACCATCATGTATCCAAACCGCCATCCCAATACTTCTCATAGTAAGAACCTGTCCATCAGGGAGTCTTTGTGATATTTCCTCTTGCAGATCTAATTCAGGATCTAATGCAACATAAGCTTTCCATTCTTCTAGCGTTATTGGATTTTCCTTCGCTTCAAATGTAGATCTTGCCCTCGTAATATTTAAATTGTATCCCACAAATATGTCTCCCTCCATTATAAAAAGAAGCCCACAGAACCGCTGCAGACTTCTCTCAAATCTCCCTATGTAAATCTCATTCTTACGTTACTTTACTCACAATTTTCAAAACCGCATCTCGCGTCAACTTGTTGCCGCCAGCAGCTAGTAGATTAACCGTAGCATGCGCTAGTGCTAATGGGACTTTGCAAAATTTCAACGCTGGCCCCTGTTTCAGGTCGGCAATATAGCTATCTGCCAGTTTCAAATTGCGACGCGTGTATTGCTGCATCTCCTTGAATCCCCAGCCATCCGGAAAGAAGTTCACGCCGCGATTCGCATCTTCCAATTTATTGCGGAGAATATTAACCGCCTGCAGCCCTCTTCCAAAGGCAATCGCCTTATCGCGATCAGATTGCGTTCCATCGTGCCATAGCCACAGCTCTGACAGCATCTCGCCAACCATACCAGCGACACTATACGTATAGCGATCCAAATCTTCTTCCGTATGAATGTTCCAACCATTTTGAACCCATTCGGACATTTCCAATGACATTTTAGCAATATACTGCTTAATGATTGGTGTTGCCGTAGGCGGACAGAGCATCAGCCATTCATCCAGTCGCATCGAAACTTCCGGTAAAGCCTCTTTATGAGGCGCCAGCAAGCTCTGTATGGAATCGATAATATCTGAGGACTGAAACGCTTCATATACCCCAGACAAAAGCTCTATTTTCAAAGGGTCAGCGAGTTCCTCGTGATCCTCGATTTCGTCGATGGCCCGCATACATAAATAGGCAGATGTGACAGCCTCTTTTATTCCGAAATCCAAGTTGCTAATCGGTATATAAAAAGTTCGGCTCGTTTGCTTCAACATCGTCATTGCATCATTCAGCGTATCGGTATTAATGGTAATTACCTCCAAGTATAAACTTGCCTTTAACTTACAATTGTGTATGATACCTAATGATAACATACTTTAATAAATTTAATCCAAATCAATCCGCCACTAGTTGAGTAAACTGCACTTTCTTACACAAAAGTGTCAAATATGACGATTCGCTAGGTACTCATCACTTCCCACGAAGCAAACAATTATCCCTTTTTCTGGATATTATACCCAAAATGAAAAGAAATAAAATAATTTCACTCAAAATTCATCATTTTCTTGCATGAGAAAAGGCTGCCGATTGGCAGCCTTTTTTTTACCGAACAGCATACGATACAGTCGATTAAACAATAACGATTCCCCCTCGTTCATTGTTTCACGATTCGTTCCACAGTGGTGCGGTACATGCCATCTTTACCCCGAACAGGCTCTGCAGTTTTCTCCCCATTGGGTGCCTGCCATGATGCCCATTTATTGCGTGCACGATCATAGATAACATACGTATCATCCTGCCTAGCAAATAAGTCCTCCCCGCTAGCAAAGATAATACTGCCCTCTGGCAAGGGAGCGATCTTCTTGGCGGCTTGGCCTGGTTGCCACAATATCCACGCTGAGGCTTGCAATTGATATTCCCCTTTTTCAAATTGCTGCAGGTAGACGCCTTGCTTCGTGACGAGCCGAGTAATCCCTTTGGTGGTGAACTTTCCCCCTGAATTACGCTCGTAATCCGTGTAGGGAACACCATCTTGTATACGTGTCCAGTAAGTTCCATCAGCCGTTGGGGTAATCGTCATATCCAATGCGGAGTATTTGGCCACCTCAACAGTTGTTGTGTAATCTTGCGTTCTTTGGGGCATGGAATCTCCTGCCGAGTAAGTGAGTCGTTCCAATCCACTCGTTTCATGTCGGTTCTCATAGGTTAAAAGGTGAAGCAATCCTCTCGTCGTATCATACGAAGCGTAATTGATATTATGAGCTTCTTCAGGATCAGCCTCATGAAGCATGCGCTTCTCACGTTTCTCAATATCATAGGCATACACGCCAAAGTAGGACGCATACATGAGGGTTTTGTCATCTATCCATTGGATGGGCTGGTTATCTGGCTCTATCGTGGAATAGAACACATTCTCGATGACAACAGGTTCCTTCCCTTTTTGCTCCAAAATAAAAGCGTAGCTAGTTCCGTCCCCATCTCCCATGGAGCCGCCTAAGCGAACAATTCCGACATAAGTTTGTCTATCGTCAGATACAATCAATTGATCGTAAAATATATCCCTTGGGCCTCCCCCAGCGGTCTCGCCTGACTGGACGTAACGCCACGTAGTTGACGGCACTTGTTGAACCAAGAGATTCTCGCGGCCCGCTCCCAAACGATTGCCGCCTAGGTCCCTTAAGTTATCCATTCGCAGAAACAGCTCTCTCTTTCCATTCTCTCCGGCCCTCATATTATCTAGTTGGATCAACAGATGTTTAGTGTCTACCCATTTGGCTGCTACAGGTACACCTTCCATGGTCATCGGTAAGTCCCCGCGCATCTCTTCTGAGAAGACGACCTCCACCGATCTTTCCCCTTCTGGAATCAGCAATCGAGGTGCATATTCCTGAGCCCACACAATCAAATGCGGGACATCGCGACCTGCGCTTGGGTTGAATGCATAACTCACAGGTTCCTTTCGAACGAATGTAATGGCTGGGAGATCGCCTATGCGCAGGACAAATGGGGTACTTCCCTGATGAAATCGAATGCTTAATTGATTCGTGGAATTCCCGCTCTTATCAACCTTCCATTCCACGTTGCCATCAACGCGAATATGATCCGTTAATTGATTTCGTTCCTCTTCGCTCAAGTTCGCAAAAGTCGCATTCACACTAACGTCCTCTAGCTGATACACAACTTGGAAAGGTTCCTGAGGTACATCCGCTGCTTTCCATTCTTGGAATACCCTGCCCTCAGAACTATTTTGTTCACCGAAAATAAGGTTTTGAAGCTTAATCCGAGCCCAGGATTGAACAGACTCGACGGGCGCAGTGGAAATGATCGCCGATGCTTCCGGAGAGGTTGTTTGTGGCGATAAGGATACGGCAGAACCCTTGGTTACATCTTCACACGCGCTCAGCAGCACCATAACAGATATTAGAAATCCAAAACCACATAATCTCACCATCACGCACACACCAATCCTTGTTCGATTTCATCTTATTTCCCATATTAAATTAGACGTACAGCACTGATGAATAGTTGCCATCGGAACCKCTTATGGGAGACGAAAATGCAAAACGAGCTACTTTTAAGTAGCTCGTTTTTCTCATATGCAGCCCATCACTCTGTAATCGGCTTCAAATCACTAAATTTCAGCAATACTTCCCTACTCGTATCCAGATAGATTACTCTAATATCTAATTCCTCGTCGTTAAGCTCAAAGGCAAGAATCATACATTTCCGACCACGATTCTTAGTCTTTCTTGGGTTATCTGGTGCCACAACGTAGGAGCCTCCAAGGCTCAAACTTACGGTTTCGCTCATAGTAATCTGTTACCCTCTCATGTTGTTTTTAGGATCATCCTATCAACCTAATCTTCTTACTTTTTCCTCAATTATACATTGATTACTCTCATCCCATACAACCGAAATTTCAAAAGTTCCCGACTCAAAAAATAAAGGAAACCTCCGTTTAAACCAATCTTGCATCGGCATCTGTAAAGCATCGTCTATATCTACCCAAGCTAACTCGCCTTCAGGTGGATCGGTTAGCAACTCCCCGGTAAATGTCCGAGTCAGATAATTAAACACCATATATCTATAGTTTTTCTCGGGAACTAAATATTCATCGACGCCCTTGTATATGAGGTCTTCCGGTTTCACGACAAGTCCTGTTTCTTCCCATAATTCTCGGACGGTCCCTTCCGTGAAACTCTCCGCCAAATCCACCTTGCCACCTGGACCAAGATATCCTGGAAACCCTTTGGACGCGGGACGATTGATCAGAAGCACCTTATTCCCATCTTGGACTAGGCACATTGTGTAGATGCCACATTCAACTTTACTCACTTATGCAAATCCTCCTACTTTTCAATCATTCAAAAGGACTCTCCAACAAAACAACCTCATTCGTCCCCGGGTTTAACTCCACTCGCCCTCCAAGAGGCAGAATCAATTTCGGATCCGTATGCCCAAAGTCGAAATCAACAACAATCGGTACACGCTCCGCTCCAAACTCTTTTGCAATAATATTCACAAGGATCTCTCTAAGTTCTACATTCTCAGCTGCGCTATAATCCTTCGCTCTCCCAAATATGACGCCTTTAATACGTGAAAAGATGCCTTGCATACCATAATTCCGCAGCATATAGCCCACTTGCATGGGCGATGGTTTCTCTTCTGATGTTTCAAAAAATAAGATCTTCCCCTGCCAGAAATCATCCTTCGGCCAATAGATCGTCGACTTCATAAACTCTAGAACCTCAATACATCCACCCCACAAATACCCCTGCTCAATCGCTTCACCTTGTATAAACGTCCACCCGTTCTTGTTCGCCATAAACGGCTGACACTCGCCCAAGGTCTCTAGTTGGCTCCAGTCTTTATAGCCGTTCGTCCATGCTTGATACGGCGCATAGTGATAAGGGAACTGATCTTCAAACAATATCGCTTTGAGATGCTCGGTATAACCGTCAGGGAGACTTCTTATCTGTGCAAATCCCGCCATAACAGATGGCCCATAGAACGTGATCATCCCCAAATTATTTAAGTACGTTAAGAATGTCGTAGCATCCGAAAATCCCATTATGAATTTAGGATGATTCACAATAACGTCCTTATTCAAAAAGGGTAGAATCCGCACCGACTCATAGCCGCCGATCGAAGTGATGATCCCATCTATGTCTTCATTTTCGAAACAATGGTTAATATCATGAGCACGAAGTTGCGGATTCTTATACAACGCCTCTTGTGACATCCTTGCCGATGGCATTTCAACAACTTCTAGTCCAAAAACCTCCACCAGATGCTTCAAGCCCAACTCGTAAATATCCGGGAACAAGTAAGGCAGTCCATTGGAGGGAGAAATAATAGCTATTTTGGAGCCTGGCTTTAATCGTTTGGGTTTGATCATGTTAACCCTCCTAGTAATAACTGCCAGACACTTTCAAAGTCCTCCTCCATGCTCCCCATTCCCCATTCCCCAGCATGCGATGGATGATGGAAACGTGAGGTAGCTATGAAAATGGCTCTAGCAAGCGATTCCGAGTCACCTGGCTTCAACTCTTTACTCGCCATCCCCTGCTCAATGATCTGTTCTAATTGCTTTGTTAAGCGATACATATGGGTGCTAATCATTTCAACTTCAATAACCGTTACATTGGCATACATCGCAAACATTTCCGCATCTTCCGCAGCGAATCTCCGCTTGGTTTGAATCAACGTGTCTAACCACAATCGCAACCGCTGTATGGCACTTCCGCCACTCCCACTCGCAATAGCTTCCAAAGGAACTGCGATGCTCGTATGCAACCAACGCGATGTCACCGCTTCCCTTAGCGCAGCTTTACTTTCAAAATGCCGGTACAACGTCCCATGGCTCACTTGCAGCACCTTGGCTATGTCTACAACGGACGTTTTGTCCGGTCCATACCGCCGCAGCACTTGCTCCGCCGCATCCAAAATCTCATCCTTCGATAATGGCAACTCATTCTTCGTCATATCACACAAAACCGCCATTCACACGTAGCGTTTGTCCCGTTACCCACTGCGATTCCTCACCGGCTAGGAACAGTACGACTCGCGAAATATCCTCCGGTTCTCCTAAGCGGCCGAACGAATTCATATTAGCTATGGCTTTGATTTGTTCCTCGGATTTCCCCACTGTGAACAATTCGGTATTTACCGGTCCTGGTGCAACGGCATTAATCGTAATGCCTTTGGGTCCTAATTCTTTGGCTAACTGACGTGTGAACTGCTCAACAGCGCCTTTCGTGCCTGCATAGGAGCTGTACCCAGGGAACATTTGCCCATTAACCGACGTAGAGAAATTGATAATCCGACCATTCTCCTTCATATGCAGCGCCGCTTGCTGAATCGCAAAGAATGTCCCTTTCACATTAATGTTAAACTGCCTATCGAAATCCTCTTCGGTAATGGAGAGAATCGGTTTCGTAATCATAATCCCCGCATTATTGACCAAAATATCAACCTGACCATACGCCTCCAACGTCTTCTGGAACAAAAGCTCCACTTGCTCCACTTGGCTAATATCCGCCCCAATCGCGATCGCTTCCCCGCCTTGTTGCTTAATGCTGTTAACGACCTCTTCGGCTTTATCTGGACTGCTCGCATAATTCACGACGACCTTAGCCCCGTGCAGCGCAAGCTCTTCTGCAATCTTCTGACCGATCCCTCTCGATGCACCCGTAACCAAAGCTACTTTACCCGTTAATTTCTGCTCCATACACAATCCCGCCTTTTCGATGTAATGAGAAGGTAGCGTCGCCTTCCTTCCCCGAGCCTTATTAACTTTATTATAAAATCGAGAGTGACAAAAATCAAATATTGTCATTTGATTTTTGTCATTCTCGATTTTAATGAAACAATAAGAGCTCTCCCCCAGCAACAGCAACAAAGGTGTCAGCATCATTTAACCGTAGCTAATTTCAACCTGCGAAACAAAAGCATAGAGGTGCTTGATTCCAGGACTCTCATCCTCTACATCAAGCACCTCTATTTGCATCCTATTCCCCTGTAACTCTGCTAGCGACCAATGTTTCTCCATGCTTCAACAAGCGCAGCAAGCTCGGGTCGAGACCTCTCCGCTGCCAATCCGCCAGCAATCGATTCAATGCCTCTTTGGGCGTATCATCGGCAAGACGAAATGCCCCATAATGCATCGGGATAAACTCTTTTGCCCCGACATCAAGAAACGCCTGCACCGCTTCCTCCGGGGAAACGTGCTGCATCCCCATGAACCACTCCGGCTCGTAAGCGCCGATCGGCATCAGCGCGTAGCGAATGCCCGGAAACCTCGCTCCGATCTCCCGAAATCCTGCGAAGTATCCACTATCGCCAGCGAAGTAGATTGCTGGCGCATCCTGCTCTCCTTCCGACGCCGCACTCCGCTTCACGATCCATCCGCCCCATAGCGAGGTATTCGTATCGGTTAACGTACGTCTTGTCCAGTGCTGCGCAGGAACGAAATGAAACTCCAGCTGGCCAACGGTCTGACTTCCCCACCATGGCAATTCATAGACCGTGCGGAACCCCAGCTTCCGCACCTTAGTGCCAAGCCCTTCGGGCACAAGCACATATGGCGTGCCTCGCAGCTTTTTCAACGAACCCACATGCAAGTGATCGTAATGCGCGTGAGACAGCAATATAACATCAACAGGCGGGATCTCTTCTATAGATAAACCTGGCTCCTCGAGCCTTGGACTAAAACCCATTCGTGTGGCCCATACGGGGTCGGTTACAATCGTCATTCCACCCACTTGCAGCAAAAAGGTTGCATGCCCGATCCATGTGATCGTGACTTCACCCTGATTATTTTTCAGCAGCTCCTGCTGCTTATGTTCGGACTGGCCAATCCGGAAGCTTAGATCCTTCACTTTACCCTTCCGCTCTTTCTGCCAGCGACGTACTTCTTTCCATGTTTTCGTCTTCGCATTTGGATCTACGTTGCTATATCGCTGCCGCGCCATACGTTCATCCCCATTCATCTTCTTACAATTTATTTCCGTTCTAACCCAGCTCCAGCGGATGCAAACTCCCGTTAGATCCCTTGGAACCCTCCGTTACACGCGTAAAATCTTACCTTTAAGTATATCAAAAGAGAGCAAGACATTGAAATCCACCTACTAAGTCATACGCGTCATATTTATTGACACTAAAATTTATATAATCACAATCCACCTGCCTGTTTTAATGAAAAACACAATCCATCTACCAGATCATTGACTGTTTCGAGCGAACAGACCTATAATTCAGTTAACAAATTGAAACTACGTCATATTACCTGACATTAATGAGGTGCTAAGGTATGGAACCTGATTTGATCATCCGATGCTTCTCTAACCCCCACTTCGGCACCTTGATGGATGTCGGCATTCGGGATGGGAAAATTATTTACCTTCAGGAGCATCTCCCTGGCAACCCTAACGCTCTCAGCGCTGGGCAACTAATTGAAGCCAACGGGCGAGTTCTACTCCCCGGTCTAATAGAACCACATATTCATCTGGATAAGGCCTTTCTATTGAATCTCATGACGAAAGACGCCAACTCGATCCAGCAAGCGATCGCCTCTACCTTGGAGCTTAAACACGCCTTCACCTCAACAGATATCGAGGCTCGTTCGATCCAAGTCATCCAACAAGCCATTGCCAATGGTGTGACTCACATGCGTTGTCATGTTGAGATTGATCCTATCGTTGGCCTAATCGGTTTCGAAGTGATGTTAGCGCTGAAAGAACGCTACGCCAATCAGATCACCCTGCAAATCGTCGCCTTCCCCCAAGAAGGCATCGCCAAGCAGCCTGGAACCGAAGAACTGCTCACGCAAGCCCTACAACTTGGCGCCGATGTCGTCGGCGGAATCACGTATCAGGATGCAGATTTACAAGCGCATCTCAGCACCGTTTTTAACTTAGCCAAAGCTTTCAACAAATCCATAGACTTACACGTAGATTTCTCTGACGATCCGTCCATGTTAGCGATTCTCAGCATCATCCGTATGACGCATGCGTATGAGATGCAAGGGCGCGTAAGCGTGGGGCATCTGACTTCACTCGGTTCACTCCCTTATGAAGAGGCTCAAGTCATCTGTACAGCTATTGCGGAAGCAGGTATCCATGTCATGTCATTACCCGCAACAGACCTGTATCTGAACGGACGCGGAGACGATCACAGTCACAGACGGGGACTGACCCCTGTGCCCCTCCTTTTGGAGCAAGGAGCTAATGTGATCTATGGAAGCAATAACATTCAGAACCCTTTTACACCTTTCGGCACGGCAGATCCACTGGACACAGGCATGCTCCTCGCACATACCACGTATATGGGCTCCAAGCAGGACGTTGTCACACTGATCGAAATGGCGACTACCCGTGCGGCGAAAGCATTAGAACTTGAGAATTATGGTCTGCACATCGGAGCGGATGCTGATCTCGTGCTATTCGAGTCAACTAATCTGCGCAGTGCCTTCTACGAAAGAGTACCTAGACGCTACGTCTGGAAGCGAGGACAACTGGTAGCTTCAACTGTGAAGCAGACGACCTTTTACAATGAACAAGTGAGCTCCTAATGAGGAAAGGCGGGGATTAGATGCACCTGACCGTTGAAGAAGCGTTAACCATTTACCCTTTGTCACGTGCCAAATTAGTTGCTGGAGAGAAAGGTTTGTCACGTATTCTGCGATCCGTCAATGTCATGGACGCCCCTGATGCGGGCGATTGGATCAAATCCGGCGAGATGCTGTTTACGACCGCTTTTGTCATGAAAGATCACTTGGATATGGCCCTTTCCACCTTACGGATGTTGGATGAGCGAGGTGGAGCAGGGCTAGGCATCAAGGTTGGCCGATATTGGGATCAAATTCCACAAGAGTTGTACGACGAGGCCAATCGACTCGAAATGCCGATCCTAGAGCTGCCATTCGAATTCACTTTTTCCGATCAGATGGACGCTTTATTCAACGCGGAGCACACGAAGACAACCAAGAAACTACAGACTGTCCTAGAAAAACAAAAGCAACTCATGCAATTCGCCCTGCGCAATAAGGAATCCTCGGATATTTTTCATATGATCTCAGGTATCTTGGGGCAACCGATCGCCGTATTCGGTCAAGGTGGCAACGTACTTTTTCACAACACTTCTTGGTCGGAGGATATCATCCTTCACCAATGGCCATGGACGAAATCGCCGCAATGGGAAGGCTTCGGAGACACCCGATGCTTCCGCATCCCACTGATGGATTCTCTAGGCTGCACGGGCTTTTTCAAGGTGTATGTGAATTCTCCGTTGATGTTGAAGGAAGAGGAAGCTTTGTTCCATCAAGCCGCCGAAATCTTAACCTATCATCTCGGACTCGATATTCAGAAAGGCAAAGACCCCTCACGACAGCACGCGCTTAGTCAAGTGTTTACGGATTTTTTCCAGCGAGAGCTGTCCTTTCACGATTTCATGAAAAGCTGCAAAAGCTACCATCTCACCGTCATGTCCACCACCTACCAATGTGTGCTTACGACAATCCCGTTGGAACAACCTGGCTCAACTAGGCTGCTTAATGAGGTTCGTCAGTTGCTGATCTATCATCCGCAGTTGCAGCAGTATGAATCAGAGCACTTCTACTTGGCAGAAGGATTATTCTCGATCTTCGCTCTTCCGGAGGAACAAACTTTTCATAAGAAAGATTTCCTATCTTCACTAAATTCCTGCTTGTCGCAGCTAACTTCCAAAACCTCTGCCGCTGGTCTGCACTGCTGGGTCAGTCGTGTGAAAGCTCAACCTGAACTCATCTTCAACGCATTCAACGAATGCTTGGAAACGCACCACGCCGCTGAGCGACTGCGTATGAGTCAAACTGTCCTGCATCATGATTCCATCGAACTATTCTCCTTGTTCCAGCATTTATCCGAGGAAGCCATGCGAGGGTATTACAACTACGTATTGGAGCCCATTTACAGTAAGAACAAGCAGGTCGATCCCGAGCTGGCGTTAACCTTGGAAGTATATTTTGAGTATGACGGATCGATTAATGAAACAAGCCGCTATCTCTTTGTCCATCGCAATACGGTTTCGTACCGACTGGAGAAAATCGCAGATTTATTGCAGATGGATTTTAAAAAGATGAGTGATCTCCTGCGCTTGAAGCTAGCTTTTCTCTTCCGAAATTATCTGAAATAAATGCAAGCAACTAGACTATAAAAACAGACACTACGCTTTTCCGCTGCGAAAGGAGTTATCACGATGGAACAATGGCTACGTAACGTTCTTGTAAACGGTGCCCTACATAACCTGCTATTGAAGCAAGGCGTTTTCGCCGAGATCGTACCTGCTGCGAATAGCGAGGAGACTCCCTCTTGGGACGCACAAGGCATGCTCATGGTGCCTACTTTCAAAGACTATCACGTGCATTTGGATAAAGCTTTTCCTGATGATCAGTGGATTCCGCGAAAAAAAGTTGCTTCCTTATACGATCAATTCCAAATGGAGAAAGACCTTCTGGCTCCTCTCAAAAGTGGGCAAAAGGAGAGAGCCCGAGGCATTCTGCAGCAGATGCTGGCCTTCGGAACGACCCGTCTCCGCGTTCATGTCGACATTGACCCGGAGATCGGTTTATCCCATCTCGCCATGGTGCGGGAGCTTCAGGAGGAATTCTTAGGGGCATTAACCATCGAGATCGTCGCGTTCCCGCAGCAAGGACTGATTCGTTCACAATCCATTAACCTCATTAATCAAGCCCTTCAGGAGGGCGCAACAATTGTCGGCGGCGTGGATCCTGCTGGCGTAGACCGCGATATCGAGGCTTGCTTACGTGCCATCTTCGAAATGAGCCTGGCTCATGACGCCGAGGTTGATATTCACTTGCACGACCCTGGACACCTAGGACTCTTCACCTTAGAGCGCATCATGGACTACACCGAGCAGACGGGTAAAATGGGGAAAGTCGCCGTCAGCCACGCCTACTGCTTAGGCGAGGTATCCGAAAGCGAATCCCTTGCGATAGCGAAGCGGCTAGCCACCCTAGATATCGCCATCATCACCAGCGTGCCAATCGATTCCGCTATGCCTCGCGTCGCGCAATTAAGAGCTGAAGGCGTGCGAGTATACCTCGGCTCCGATCATACCGGGCTGGATGCATGGACACCCTTCGGTTTCACCGATCAACTCATGCGTGCCCGAAGAATGGCGGATATGTATCGTTGGAATGACGATGAGCGTCTACGTTCCGTCTATCCGCACCTTGGCTCTACCGCAGGGATCTTCCAAATCGGCGACCCTGCCGATTTCATCCTCCTAGCTGCGGTAAATGCCGAGCATGCTGCCGCTGCAGCCCCTCCGCGCGAGGTCGTTAGTGTTCGTGGCGTTCCTGTTGCTGGCAGACAGCTGCTGAACGCTTGGAAGATATAGATAACGTGACCATACACATTTAAAGGGAATGGGGAGATTTCAAATGACATTACTGGGGAAAACAAAGGTAGCTACAACCACAATTGCAACAGTCCTTCTGCTCTCTGCTTGTGGAACGAGTACATCAACAACGTCAGGAACACCTGCAGCATCAACGGCCGCGTCAAGCTCGAAAGCGCCAGACAAAATCACTCAAGCCATGAGCTGGTTTGCCCAACCAGAAATGGGTGGACACTACGCTGCGCAGCTGGCGAAGATCTACGAGAAGGCTGGCATCGACATTACGCTTCAACAGGGCGGACCTCAAGTTTCCAACGTTCAACTCGTTGCTGGTGGCAAAGTGCAATTCGCGATGGCCAATGCCGATGAAGTTGTCCTTGCCCGCAAGGAAGGGATTCCCGTCAAAGTTATCTATGCCAATCTGCAAACCAATCCTCAAAACCTGATTTTCCATAAAGACTCTGGTATCAAGAAAATCGAAGACCTCAACGGACGCAAAGTTTACACCGCCGTTGGCTTTCCGTTCTGGCAGTACATCAGCTACAAGTATAAACTCGACAAAGTACAAATCCAAAACTATACAGGCTCTCTCGCTGGCTTCTCTGCCGATAAGGACTCCATCACCCAAGGCTTCGCTACCAACGAGCCGTACGTGTTGAAAAAACAAGGCGTCAACGTCGACTGGTTCCTGAACGCAGACCTTGGCTACAACCCTTACGGCAACGTCGTTATTGCCACAGATGACTTTATCAAGAAAAATCCCGACTTGATTAAGCGCTATATCAAAGCCACCAGCGAAGGCTGGGACTACTACTACGCGCACGGCGACGAAGTCAATAATGCCCTTAACGGCGTTAACAAAGACTATGACGTCGATCACCTGAAGGATGCGCAAGCCGTTGCCAAAGACTTCATCTTCGGCGGCGATGCCAAAGCCCACGGCGTCGGTTACATGTCCGACGAACGTTGGAAAACACTCGTTAGCCAAATGAAAGAAGCCGGCATGATCAAAGAGGATATTCCGGTTAAGGATTTGTATACGAATGAGTTTCTGCCGGTGAAGTAACAAACACCTACCTACCCCTATATGATTGCCGCTGTAGGTAGGGATTTGCTAAATCCTTTATGGGCTCTTCCCTGCCTAATGCAATAAAAAAGACCACCCGAAGGTGGTTTTGTTTGTGTAAACGCTGGTGTGCTAGGGTTCAGTTCTTCCAACTAATGAGTATGGTTAATGATAAAGAACTGTTCAAACCATTGGCAATAATCGCTAGTTTCTTTTTAAACTTAGCAACTCGGACTTCTTCTCATCGAATTCAGCTTGAGTCAGCACACCCATATCAAGCAGCTGTTTGAATTTGAGCAACTCGTCAGCCACGCTGAATTCTGGCTTATCTGTCTTGGAAATGGTTGCTTCCTCAAATGGCTCTTCAATCACTTCAGTGACATCAGTAGTGATATCTATGACTTCATTCTTGACATCCTGATAGTCTTTCTCAAAGTCCTCATTTGAATAATTCCCAACTGCATCAAATAAGGTTTCTCTCAGTCGATTTCCCATTGGCTTCATCGAAGCATAAGTCAGTCCACCGGAGATAATGCCTCCGATAACTGGAATCGCTTTCGATATTCCTTGCGCAAAAGTCCTCTTGGTAATCTTGATGCCAATTGCAGCAGCTACTTTCTTTATGATTGGATAATAAACGGTTTTGGTCAACGCCTTCTGCGGAAGTTTCTTGAGGACCTGCTGTGAAAGTTTTGCAGATAAAATCTTCAATGCAGAAGCAGAACCACCTACACCAAACATCACACCCAAGAAAATCGTAAGTTCTCCTCTTACCCGCTCACTGTCGAGCTTGTCTTGTTCCCACATATCCTTATAACCAAACAAGTAAGCTAGTTCTGTGCCATACGTAGAGCTACACCGAAAAATTGCAGTGTATCTGCCGGTATAGTCGCTGCCATTGCAAGCCCGCCCGGAAGACCTGCAGCAAATGAGACAGCCGTACTTTGCATTGTACGTTTCTCAATTAATGATTTGGCAACCTTGTTAATTATACTAAGTGGAATCCCTGCCTCCACTGGCCCCTTATCTAACACTGCAGCAAGCTGTTCAGAGTTAGCATAATCTGCTAGCGTATGAGCAAGGAACTCTTTTCGATTCACTTTAACTCCAGGTACCTTCAAAGCATTTACTAATACCAGCTCAAAGGTGTTATTTGATTGTTGACTTTCTTTCATTTCGAACATCCTCCCACGCATTCTCTTCATCGCTTGTCGTTTTTATTTTACAATTCTCTCACTAGTAATATATCACGAAATGAATAGTAAATACTGTAATTAACACAGAGACATAAGAAAAAGACCACCCGAAGGTGGCCTTTTCTTTGTAAGCGGGCGGCGGGAATCGAACCCGCGCGATCAGCTTGGAAGGCTGAAGTTCTACCATTAAACTACGCCCGCGCAGTTTGTTTAAGCAAAGATGGCGCGCCCTGAGAGATTCGAACTCCCGACCTTTTGATTCGTAGTCAAATACTCTATCCAGCTGAGCTAAGGGCGCATCTAAGTTGTTATAATGCCGAAGACCAGACTTGAACTGGTACGGTAGTCACCTACCGCAGGATTTTAAGTCCTGTGCGTCTGCCGATTCCGCCACTCCGGCTTATATATAAAGGCGCTACCCAGATTCGAACTGGGGGTAAAGCTTTTGCAGAGCTCTGCCTTACCACTTGGCTATAGCGCCGAAATCTTTTAATCAACCAAATATATGGTGGAGGCTGACGGGATCGAACCGCCGACCCTCTGCTTGTAAGGCAGATGCTCTCCCAGCTGAGCTAAGCCTCCATGGGAAGAAATTCTTTTGGGGTCCACGCAAAGTAATCGCAATATGCTTCGACAGCAATACGTCACTTTGTGGGGAATATTGGTGACCCGTAGGGGACTCGAACCCCTGTTACCTCCGTGAAAGGGAGGTGTCTTAACCACTTGACCAACGGGCCTTGAAGAAATGGCTCCCCGAACAGGACTCGAACCTGTGACAACTCGATTAACAGTCGAGTGCTCTACCAACTGAGCTATCAGGGAATAATGGTGGAGCCAAGCGGGATCGAACCGCTGACCTCCTGCTTGCAAGGCAGGCGCTCTCCCAGCTGAGCTATGGCCCCAGACAAAAAAAATACCCGTTAGGGTAACTGCTTGGCAACGTTCTACTCTCCCAGAACCCTGCGGTTCAAGTACCATCGACGCTGGAAGGCTTAACGGTCGTGTTCGAGATGGGAACGCGTGGATCCCTTCCGCCATCATCACCAAACAGTCAAAGCGTTTGTTTGCGCCTTGAA